>NZ_JBWZCJ010000005.1:0-231988 GCF_059383535.1 Pseudarthrobacter sp. HLT1-3
CAACAGGCCCCGCCCGCACGCCCAAAACCGCAGAATCAGCCGGAACGGGAATTAGCCCCTGACCCGACCGCCAACCCGGCCATCATGAAAAATCCGGGCTAGCGTCCGCTTCTCCCCTCCCATCGGCTGCTCCGTAACTGCCCTTTTGAACCCTCAGAACGGCAGTTACGGAGCAGTCGCTTTGGGTCACCGGCCCGGACGCCAGCCCGCCTGGACCAGCGCGGCGCGCACCTTGGCCACGGCGGCCTTGGCGTCGTTGGGCATGTGCCGCTTCGAGATCCGGATCTCTGTCCAGCCGAGGGCCGCGTAGCGCTCGGAACGGGCGATGTCCCGGATAATCTGGCCCTCATCGCCGTGGAGTTCCCCCTCGTACTCGATGCCAATCCGGTATTTCCGATAGGACAGGTCTGGCTGGTGGTGCCGCGTTCCGTTGTCATCGATAATCGGCACGTTCAGCTCCGGTTCCGGCAGGCCGGCCCGAACCATGGCCAGCCTCAGCAGCGATTCCTGCGGCGAATCTGAACCCACTCGAATGAGTTTGAGTGCCTCCCGTGCCCGACGGATTCCCCGCTTTCCCTTATGGCGGTCGATCATCCGCTGCAGATCACCGAGGCTGCAGAGCGGCAGCTCCCTGCCCTCCAGCTCGCGCCGGGGTACCCGGACGCAGCTGTCGCCGGCCACGACGAGTTCATCCACGGTCAGCATTTCGGCAAGATCCAGCCAGGTTCGCTCCGGGGTGGTGACCGGAACCCCCTCATGGATCGTGATTTCGTCGTCGTAGAGCTTCATCCGATGAACGATCACATGCGGCCGGTTAAGATGGGCTGCACCCTCGGGCCTGATCAGGTGGTACATCTGCGGTCCCTCCTTCGCTAGCCGCGCCGGTAGCGAACCAAGCTCCGCCGCGGTGAGGTGCGACGCGGCGCATCGCTCATTGACCTCGATGAATGGCCGCACTCTCACGCTCAAGGGAAGCCCCGGCGTCGGAGGCAGGGATCGGATCCCTCTGCCCAGCACTGCGAGGGACGGGTGGCGGAGCCGCTTGGACGACACTCCCGCCCTCGCCGCTTCGGCAACGGTGAAGGGGCGTCCCGTGAGATTTTCCGGCAGCGGGCGTGCGGTTTTCATGGCTTTATCAGAGCAGAACCACGTGATCGCCGCAGAAGTTATCCACACCGCCCAACCGCTGCTCCACAAGTGCCGTTATGAGGCCTCATAAGGGCGTCAGCGGAGCAGTCGATGGGGTTCAGTCGTCGCTGCGGAGTTCACGCTGGCGGGCGCTGAGCAGCTCCAGTTCCGGGCGCGCCGCTACGAAGCGTTCGACGGCGGCCAGCACCTCGACCAGGTGCGCACGGTCCGCCGCGACCAGTCCGACGCCGATGACGGTCCGCCGGTACTGGTCATGGAGTCCGGCTTCGGCGACGGATACCTCGAAGCGGCGCTTAAGCTCTGCGAGCACCGGGCGAACCACCGAGCGCTTCTCCTTCAGGCTGTGGACATCGCCGAGGAGGACATCGAATTCAATCCAGCCGATCCACATGCCCCAAGCGTATCGGTTGCTCCGTAACGGCCCTTCTGGGGCCTCAAAAGGGCAGCTACGGAGCAACCGACGGGGTTAGACGGTGAGTTCGCCCATCCGGTCCCAGCTCTCGCCGTCGAGCTGGCGGCTGATGATCCGCGGCGTCTCGAGCAGCGCCTGCGGCATGTCCGCCATGGCCTGCTTGAAATGCGCGCTGTTGACATGGTCCCCGGCCGCGTTGTCCTTGAACGCCTCGACCAGGACGAATTCGTTGGGATCGTCCAGGCTGCGGGACCAGTCGAACCAGAGGTTTCCCGGCTCCTGGCGGGTGGCCTGGGTGAAGTCCTTCACCAGACCGGGCCACCGTTCGGACCAGTCGGGCTTGACCTTGAATTTGACGACTATGAAGATCACGGGAGTGTGCCTTTCGGTCCGGGGGTGTGCGGGTGCAGCGGCTTGGGCGGGAGTAGCGGGTTGGGATGGTTCGCCTACCATTCTCGCAACTGGCCAACGCGGGGTCACACCGCGCCCCATGGCGGGCCTTTTATGGGCCGCAAGTGACCCCGCGTTGGAGTTGGGAGGGCGGGGTCAGCAGCCCCGGATCGCCTGCCTTGCCTGCTCCTGCTGCTGCGGGGTGCCGACGCGTTCGGCCCACTGCTCGGCGAGCTGGAACTCCACCATCGCCTCGGCGCAGCGGCCGGCGCCGTGCAGCGTCCGGCCCAGGTTGTTGTGCAGTGCCACCAGCCAGCGTTTGGTACGTTGGTCATGCACCGTGGAGGCGTACTCCAGGGCGCTCCGGGTCCAGGTTTCGGCGTGGGCAGGGTCGGCGATGGCGAGCATGTGCAGGGCATCCACGGCCAGGAATTCCTCGCCGAGGTGGTCCGCGAGTTCCGCGGCCTGTTCGAACAGCGGCACAGCCATTTCCGCGTGGCCGCCGGAGTTCAGCACCCGCCCGCGCTCCAGCAGCACCCGGACAGCCACGGTGGGCTCGTCGCCGTCGACCTCGTCCAGTAGCGCGTCGGCTTCCTCGTACCGGCCCTGCAGGCCGATGGCCCGGCCCAGCTGGGTGGTGAGCTCCGCACGCTCGTCGGCGTCGTAGGACGGATCCCGGGACGCTGCCCGGAAGCGCGCTTCAGACAGCGCGGGGTCATCGAAGTTCCATAGTTGGTCTAGGGTCTGTTGATCCAGCATTGCTGCCTGCTCTCAGTTCACACCTGCGGCCAGTTCCTGGGCACTCCTAATGTAGCGGGAAGTCAGGTGGGCACGCGCCCGTTTCGTTACTGGGCCGCCCGCCCTGTAGAACCAGTTGGACGGCGCCCCGAAGGCGGTGATCCGGATATGGACCTGGCCCCGGGCGTCGATGGAAACCTCGAAGGCCTCCTCGCCGCGGACCGGATGCCCCGGGAGGGTCCCGTAGCCGAAACCGGCGGACTGCGCAGCGTCGCCCGGAACCGGACGGCGGACCCAGATGACTTCGCAGGGCGCGTTGATCCGGAACGGCCCGACGCCGAACCCGCTCACCACGCGCACGCCGGAGGCCACGACGCCGGATTCCGCGCGGACCCTCAGGCCGGCCCGTTTCTGCAGCTGCCAGGTCAGCATTCCCTGCGCCACACGCCGGTAGGTGGCCACGCCCTCGCCCAGATAGGCGTGTGTGACCAGGCATTCGGCGTCCGCGGGCGGCGGGCCATACTCCGTGGACCCGACCCCGTCATAGTTGAGCTCACCGGCAGCGATCCGCGGATTCATGAGCGCCGGCCGCCGGCAAGCCGCGCCCAGCCCAGTTGCTCCTGCTGCCGCCGGCTGAGCGAAGCGACCACGAGGTCGTAAGAATCCTCCACCATGTCGCGCACCATCGAATCGGGCAGCAAGCCATCGAGGCGCACGCCGTTCCAGTGCTTTTTGTTCATGTGCCACGCTCCGGTGATCTCCGGGTGGGCGGCGCGCAGGTGCTCAGCCAGGGCAGGTTCGCACTTGAGGCTGACGGAGAGGTCGGCCCCGTCCAGGGCGGAGAGGGCGAACATCTTGGCTCCGTGGCGGGGCCTGCCGGACACGGCAGCCCGCACCTTGAAGACAGACGTCTCCGGCCCGAACGGGAAGTCTTCGAAGGTACCGGGAAAGTCGAGGCAGATTTTGCGGAGTGCGGCTGCATCCATGATCCGAGCCTACTGGCCGGCACGGACATTTTGCAGTCGGTCAGAGGCCGAAGCGCCTGGCGTCCTGTGCCGGGCAGGCGTTCATGATGACGTCGAGACCGGCGGCTTTCGCCCGGGCCGCCGCGGCCTCATCGATGACGCCCAACTGCATCCAGACAGCCTTCGCCCCCACGGCGATTGCCTGGTCCACCACGGCCCCGACCTTCTGGGAATTCACGAAGCAATCCACGACGTCGATCGGCTGCTGCCCGGTGGGAATGTCCGCCAGGGTGGCGTAGCCGGTTTCCCCGTGCACGGGATCGCCGGGCAGGTTCACCGGGATGATCTCCATCCCGAGCCGGTCGCGGATAAACAGGGACGTGTCATAGGCGGCACGCCATTGGTTCCTGGTCAGGCCGACAATGGCCCACCGGCCCTTGGTGCGCATGAGCTTCTCGAGGACTGCCGGATCGTTAACGTGGGCCATGAGCACAGCCTAACCGCCCCGGCGCCGGCGCCGAACAATTGACCGGCCCTCGGCACGCCAGCACGGAAAGGCCGAATATTACGTCGCAAAACACCCCCATTTGGGAAAAAGCTCCGATTCCGTTTTAGTTAGAAGCGACCATCCCGAGCGGCCGAGAGACCTGGATCGATGAAGCCGCAGCAACCCTGGTCGCCGTCGTCCGCCCCTGGATGCCTGCGATAGCTAGGTATGGAGCCAAGGGACAACCGGACTGACCACCCGGTTCAAAGGCTCATTCCGTAGGGTGCTACTGCCAGGACCGATGGAGTAACTTATGACTGCTGTCCTGTCCTCCTCCGCGCCGGAGTCCTTTTTGGACGCCCCCGCCGGAGCCGCCACCCGCACCCCGGCCCTGCCGGTTGCCTTCCGCTCCCTGCGCCGCACCTTCGGCACCGGCGCAGAGGCCCACACCGTCCTGCGCGACGTCGACTTCGAGATCCGCGCCGGGGAAGTCCTGGCGATCCTCGGCACCTCCGGCTGCGGCAAGTCCACGTTGCTCCGTGCCACTGCCGGACTCGACTCCCCCACCTCAGGCAGCGTCGACATCGACGGCACTCCGGTGCAGGGCATTGATTCCCGCTGCGCCTTCGCCTTTCAGGAACCGCGCCTCCTGCCGTGGCACACCCTGCAGGCCAACATCGCGATCGGCCTGCCCGCCGGCATCAGCGCCCGGGACGGCAAAGCGAAGGTGGCCCGGCTGCTCGAACTCGTGGGCCTCACGAACTTCGCCAAGCACCGCCCGCGCGAGATCTCCGGCGGCATGGCCCAGCGCGCCTCACTGGCCCGGGCGCTCGCCCGCAATCCCGCCGTCCTGCTCCTCGATGAGCCGTTCGGCGCGCTCGACGCGCTGACCCGCATCAAGATGCAGGACCTGCTGCTGGACATCCACCAGGCCGAACCCACCACTGTGCTCCTGGTGACGCACGACGTCGACGAGGCCCTCCAGCTTGCCGACCGCATCATCGTCCTGGGCAAGGAACCCGGCGCACGGGAAGCATCCGCGGCGCCCGGCGCGACAATCGTGCGCACCGTAGCTGTGCCTGGCAACCGCCCCCGGGACCGCGGTTCCGTGGAACTCGCCCGAATGCGGGCCTCACTCCTGGCGACCCTCGGCGTCGACGGCCACTGACCGCAACTCCCGGGTTCCCCACCTCGTTCCCAGCCGGAAGCGCCGCAGCCACTGCTGCGCCGCCTGCTCCACCGTTTTCACGCCCATTCGCCTTTCGCTTCACTCGCTTCATACCTCAGAGGATTGCCATGTCATTCGCCCGCAAAGTCACCCGCCGCTCTGTAATCGGCGCCGCCGCCGTCTCCGCCGCCCTCGTCCTCACGGGCTGCGTCGCAGGAGAGGGCTCCGGCGGGTCCCCCGCCTCGAACGCCGCCGTCGAAACCGGCACGCTCAACATCGACTTCGCCACCTACAACCCGCTCAGCCTGGTCATCAAGAACAACGGCTGGCTGGAGGCCTCCCTTAAGGACCAGGGCGTCACCGTCAACTGGGTCCAGTCGGCCGGCTCCAACAAGGCCAACGAGGCGCTGCGCTCCGGCGCGATCGACGTCGGCTCCACCGCCGGATCCGCTGCCCTGCTGGCCCGCGCCAACGGGTCCCCGATCAAAACGATCGACATCTACTCCCAGCCCGAATGGGCAGCCCTCGTGGCGAAGGAGTCCTCCGGCATCACCAGTGTCGCCGACCTCAAGGGCAAGTCCGTGGCCGCGACCAAGGGCACCGACCCCTACTTCTTCCTGCTGCAGTCCCTCTCCGAAGCCGGGATCTCCGCCAAGGACGTCACGGTGCAGAACCTGCAGCACGCGGACGGCCGTGCCGCCCTGGAAAACGGCTCGGTGGATGCCTGGTCGGGGCTGGACCCGATCATGGCTGGCGCGGAGCAGAAGGGCGCCAAGCTCTTCTACCGGAACCTTTCCTTCAACACCTACGGCTTCCTGAACGCCACGGAATCCTTCCTGAAGAACAAGCCGAAGCAGGCGCAGGCCGTCGTCAACGCCTACGAGAAGGCACGCGCCTGGGCCGCTGCGAACCCGGACGAGACGGCACAGATCCTCGCCGACGTCGCCGGCCTGGACCTCGCCGTCGCGAAGACCGTGGTGCTGGAGCGCAGCAACCTGGACGTGGATCCGGCACCCGGCGAGGCGCAGCGCAAGGTCCTGGCGAAGATCGGCCCCACGTTCGTGGAAACCGGCGACGTCGCCAGCCAGAAGCAGATCGACGACGCCGTCGCCACCATTCTTGATGACTCGCTGGTGAAGAAGGCGGATGCGTCCGCCATTAAGGACTCCTGATGCCTCAGCTCAGGAATCCCGCCGTCACCGGCACTAATGTTGCGGACGGGCGCGCTGCAGCCGTCCCCGCAACTCCGGCAGACGCCGCCCAGCCGAACCCGCCCCTCAAGGGGGCGGGTGGCTCCCCGGCGAACGGATGGTCCCCCGCCGGGATCCTGGCCAACGGCTGGGCGCGTCTGCTCCTTGGATTGATCATTCCCGCGGCGGTGCTTGCCGCCTGGCACCTCTCCACGGCTGCCGGAGTGTTCAGCGTCGTCCAGCTCCCGCCGCCTTCGATGGTGCTGGAAGCGGGCAGCGACCTGCTCCAGCGCGGTCAGCTCGGACAGCACATTGCGATCTCCACCCAGCGGGTGCTGATCGGCTTCGCCGCCGGTGCGGCGCTGGGCCTGGTTTTCGGGTCCCTGGTGGGCCTGTCCCGGTTCGCCGATGCCCTGCTCGCACCGACCATTGGCGCCCTCCGCGCCGTCCCGTCGCTGGCGTGGGTGCCGCTGCTCATTCTCTGGATGAAGATCGGCGAGGATTCCAAGATCACCCTGATCCTGATCGGCGCGTTCTTCCCGGTCTTCACCACCGTCTCCCTGGCGCTGCGCCATGTGGACCGGAACCTGGTGGAAGCCGCGCGCGCCTTTGGGCTTAGGGGCGTGAAGCTGCTGACCACGGTGCAGCTCCCGGCGGTGGTTCCTGCGGTCTTCTCCGGGCTCCGGCTGGCGCTGGCCCAGGCCTGGCTGTTCCTGGTGGCCGCCGAACTCATCGCCTCCTCGATGGGGCTTGGCTTCCTCCTCACCGACTCGCAGAACAACGGCCGCACGGACCGGCTCCTGCTGGCGATCGTGCTGCTTGCCGTGATCGGAAAAATTACCGACGCCCTGTTGGGCCTGGCAGAGAAATGGGCAGTGAAACGATGGGCGTAAATACCGAGACCGCCCCGGTCAGTCTTCCGGCCACCGAAGCGGAGCGCCTCTCCTTCTGGGAGGCAGCTGCCCTCCGGCTCGACTGGGAGGACGTGCCCGGGCAGGACAGGCCATGGCACACCACGCACCGCCGCGTCCCGGCCGACGTCGACGCCGGCATCGGCCCGGACATCACCTGGTTCGAAGGCGGCCGGCTCAACGTCGCCTACAACTGCGTCGACCGCCATGTGGCGGCGGGGCGCGGGGACAAGGTGGCCCTGCACTTCGAGGGCGAGCCGGGCGACCGCCGCACCATCAGCTACGCCGAACTGCAGCGCGAGGTCTCCCGGGCCGCCAACGCCCTGCTGGACCTCGGCATCACCAAGGGCGACCGGGTGGTCATCTACCTCCCGGTCATCCCCGAAACGGTGATCATCACCCTGGCCGTGGCCCGCATCGGCGCGATCCACTCGCTGGTCTTCGGCGGCTTCTCCGCCGAGGCGCTCAAGTTCCGGGTGGAGGACACCGGCGCCAAACTGCTCGTCACCACCGACGGCCAGTTCCGCCGCGGCGTCGCCGTGCCGGTCAAGGACAACGCGGACACGGCCGTCGCCGGCGACAACGCGATCGAGCACGTCCTGGTGGTCAACCGCACCACCGCACCGGACCTCCTGGACACCGTCCCGATGACCGCCGGCCGCGACGTCTGGTGGCATGACGCCGTCGGGCAGGCGTCACCGCAGCACACGCCGGAAGCCTTCGACGCCGAGACGCCGCTCTTCATCATGTACACCTCCGGCACCACCGGGAAGCCCAAGGGCCTGGTCCACACCTCCGGCGGGTACCTCACGCAGGCGTCCTGGAGCTTTGAGCACCTCTTCAGCAACCCGGACCCGGCCCTCCGGGACCTGGACGTCCACTGGTGCACGGCAGACCTCGCCTGGGTCACGGCCCACACCTACGAGCTGTACGGCCCGCTCTCCAACGGAGCCACCCAGGTGATCTTCGAGGGCACGCCCAACACCCCGCATCCCGGCCGGCACTTCGAAATCATCGAACGCTACGGTGTCACGCAGTACTACACTGCACCCACCCTGGTCCGGTCCCTGATGGGCTGGTTCCCGGACGGCGTACCGGCCAGCTACGACCTCTCCTCCATCCGCCTGCTCGGCACCGTGGGCGAGGCCGTCAACCCGGAGGCCTGGCGCTGGTTTCGGGCCAACATTGGAGCGGGTACCGCCCCCGTGGTGGACACCTGGTGGCAGTCCGAAACCGGCGCCACCATCCTCTCCCCCGCCCCCACCGACACGGAGTTCAAGCCCGGCTGCGCGGCCCGGCCGCTGCCCGGCGTCGGCACCCGGATCGTGGACGACGCCGGCGACACTGTACCCCCGGGGGTCCAGGGCTTCATCGTGGTCGATGCCCCCGGTCCCGCCATCGCCCGGACCGTGTGGGGGAACCCGCAGCGCTATTTCGATTCGTACTGGCGCAAGTACGCCGAACAGGGCTGGTTCCTCGCCGGCGACGGCGCCAAGTACGACGACGACGGCGACATCTGGATCCTCGGGCGCGTGGACGACACGCTCAACGTCTCCGGCCACCTGCTCTCCACGATCGAGATCGAATCGGCGCTCGTCTCCCACCCGGACGTCGTGGAGGCCGGCGTCTGCCCCGTCGCGGACCCGAAGACCGGCCACGCCATCGTCGCGTTCGTGGTGCTGAAGGGTTCGGACGCGACGTCCTCGCGCCGCTTAGACACACTCGCTCGTTCCTCGCTCGCGCGATGCGCGGCTACCGAGGACATCGCGTCCGAATTGAAGGCCCACGTCGCGAAGGAGATCGGGCCGATCGCTAAGCCGCGCGACGTCGTCGTCGTTCCTGATGTGCCGAAGACGCGCAGCGGCAAGATCATGCGCCGGCTGCTGACCCAGCTGTTCGAAGGAACCACGCTCGGCGACACGACCTCGCTCCAGAACGAGCCGTCGATCGCCGGCATCCAATCCGTCCTGCGTGAACGCAATGACACCCCCAGAAATACCCAGAAGTAAGGACCCCTCATGACTGACATCAGCACCGTCGCCCGTCTTTCCGAACCGCTCAAGTTCGCCTACTGGGTTCCCAACGTCTCCGGCGGCCTCGTAGTCTCCACCATCGAACAGCGCACCGGCTGGGACTTCGACTACAACAAGAAGCTCGCCCGGATCGCGGAGGACTCGGGCTTCGAATACGCCCTGACCCAAACCCGCTACGCAGCCTCCTACGGCGCGGACAAGCAGCACGAGGCCACCTCGTTCAGCCTCGCGCTGCTGGCCGCCACCGAGCGGCTCAAGGTCATCTCCGCCGTCCACCCGGGCATGTGGCACCCCGGTGTGCTGGCGAAGTTCATCATCACGGCCGACCACATCTCCAACGGCCGCGCCGCCGTGAACATCGTCTCCGGCTGGCTCAAGGACGAGTTCACCAACTTCGGCCTCGAATGGCTTGAGCACGACGAGCGCTACGTCCGGACCGAGGAGTTCATCAAGGTCCTCCGCGGGCTGTGGACCGAGCAGGAGTACAGCCAGTCCGGCAAGTACTACAACATCAACAACTTCACCCTGCAGCCGGCCCCGGTGGACGTGCCGGGCCGCGCGCACCCGGAGATCTTCTTCGGCGGAAACTCCACGGCGGCGCAGGCCACGGCCGGCCGGGTGGCGGACTGGTACTTCTCCAACGGCAAGGACCTGGAGGGCTTCAAGGAGAACATCGCCGGCGTCGTCGCCTCCGCAGGAGAAAGCGGGCGAGTGACCCGCCGCGGCTCCGAGGGCGCCCTCCCCGGGCTCCCCTCCCCGCGCTTCGGCCTGAACGGCTTCGTGATCGCCCGCGATTCCGAGAAGGAAGCCCGCGACACCCTTCGCGAGATCGTCGAGAAGGCGCACAAGCCCGCCGTCGAGGGTTTCCGCGACGCCGTCCAGGAGGCCGGCGCGTCCACCAGGGACGGCAAGGGCATGTGGGCCGATTCAAGCTTCGAGGACCTGGTCCAGTACAACGACGGCTTCAAGACCCAGCTGATCGGCACCCCCGAGCAGATCGCGGAACGGATCGTGGAATACAAGAAGATAGGCGTGAACCTGTTCCTCACCGGCTACCTGCACTTCCAGGAGGAAGTCGCCGCGTTCGGCCAGGACATCCTGCCGATTGTCCGCGAACTGGAAGCGGACCTCGCCCGCAAGAACGGCACGGAACTGGACCTGTCCGGCACTCCGGTGGCTTCAACCGCCGCAACCAGCGGGCTGGTGAACGCGTAATGGCTGACCGCAAGTTTGGTTTCCGCACCCGCGCCCTGCACGCCGGCGGCACGCCCGACGCCGAGCACGGCGCCCGCGCCGTCCCGATCTACCAGACCACGTCCTTCGTGTTCAAGGACACCCAGGACGCCGCCAACCTCTTCGCGCTGCAGAAGTACGGCAACATCTACTCCCGGATCGGCAACCCCACGGTCGCCGCGTTCGAGGAACGCATCGCGTCCCTCGAGGGCGGCATCGGCGCGGTCGCCACATCCTCGGGCATGGCCGCGGAGTTCATCACCTTCGCCGCACTCACCCAGTCCGGTGACCACATCGTGGCCGCCTCCCAGCTCTACGGCGGCACTGTCACGCAGCTGGACGTCACGCTGCGCCGCTTCGGCGTGGACACCACTTTCGTTCCCGGCACCGACCCGGCGGACTACGCCGCCGCAGTCCGGGAGAACACCAAGGCGATCTTCGTCGAGGTGGTGGCCAACCCGTCGTCGGAGGTCCAGGACCTGGAGGGGCTGGCCAAGGTAGCGCACGACGCCGGCATCCCCCTCGTCGTCGACGCCACCCTGAGCACGCCGTACCTCGTGCGGCCGATCGAGCACGGGGCCGACATCGTGATCCACTCGGCCACGAAGTTCCTCGGCGGGCACGGCACCACCCTCGGCGGCGTCATCGTCGAGAGCGGACGCTTCAACTGGGGCAACGGCAAGTTCCCCACCATGACCGAACCGGTGGCCTCCTACGGGAACGTCTCCTGGTGGGGGAACTTCGGCGAGTACGGTTTCCTGACCAAGCTGCGCTGCGAGCAGCTGCGCGACATCGGACCCGCCCTGTCGCCGATGTCCGCGTTCCAGCTGCTGCAGGGCGTGGAGACCCTGCCGCAGCGCCTGGACGAGCACCTCAAGAACGCCCAGGCCGTGGCGGAATGGCTTGAAGCGGATGAGCGCGTGGCCTATGTGAACTTCTCCGGCCTGCCTTCGCACCCGCACTTCGAGCGGGCCAAAAAGTACCTGCCGCTCGGACCCGGCTCGGTGTTCTCCTTCGGTGTGAAGGGAGGCCGCGCCGCAGGGCAGAAGTTCATCGAGTCCCTGCAGCTGGCCTCGCATCTGGCCAACGTCGGCGACTCACGGACCCTCGTGATCCACCCGGGTTCCACGACCCACCAGCAGCTCAGCCCCGAACAGCTCGAGTCCGCCGGAATCCCTGAGGACCTGGTCCGGATCTCGATCGGGCTGGAAGACATCGAGGACATCCTCTGGGACCTGGACCAGGCCCTGGCTGTGGCAACAAACGCGGCGGCCGGGTCGGTGTCCGTCCCGGACGCCCTTGCGGCCGACGCCTGCACGATTGGAGCACTGTCATGAGCAGCGAAGAAACCCGTACCTGGACCGGCCCGTCCGCCCCGGAGCGGCTGAACCTGCTGCGGCAGGCGAAATCGATCGCGATCGTGGGCGCTTCGGACAAGCCGTCCCGGGCGAGCTACTTCGTGGCGACCTACCTGCAGTCGTCCACGCGCTACAAGGTGTATTTCGTGAACCCGGTGGTGAAGGAAATCCTGGGCGAACCGACGTACGCCTCACTGGCGGACCTGCCGGAGAGCCCGGACATCGTGGACGTTTTCCGCAAGCACGATGACCTGCCGGGTGTCCTGGAAGAGGCCATCGCGGCCGGCGCCAAGACGCTGTGGCTTCAGCTGGGCTCGTGGCACGAGGATGTGGCGAAGGAAGCCGAGACTGCCGGGCTCGACGTCGTGATGGACCGCTGCGTGAAGATTGAGCATGCCCGGTTCCACGGCGGCCTACACCTGGCCGGCTTCGACACCGGCGTCATTTCCTCCAAGCGGCAGGTCCTCGCCTAACCCGTCCCGCGCGTTCGGCTGCCGAACTCGCGGGAAACGTGCCGGGTCGCTGTAACAGCGAACCGGCACGTTACCGGCGACTGGGGCGACCGCCGCCGGGCCAGGGGCGGACCAGGGCTGGCCGCGACCGGGACCGCGACGCCCAACGCCGGGCTCGGGGCGGATTAGGGCTTGCCGGGGAGCTCCGGGAGCACGCCCGGAAGGGTCGGCACCGGCAGCGGAGCCTTGGGAAGACTGCGGTCCTCGCCCGGACCCTGGAGACCGGGGATCCCCGGTGTGACAGGGCGGTGTGGCGGCGTCGGAAGAACCCCGTCCCGTCCAATAGCGGACGGAGTGGCCGCCGCGCCGGGCGTAGCAGGAACCTCAGCAGCGGATCCGGGAGCCGCAGCCGCGCCATCGGCAGTCGGCGGGGTGGTGGCAGCCGGAATCGACGGCACGGGAGCTGCCGGGATATGCGCCGGTGAGGGTCCGACCGGTTGCGGAGCCGAATCCGGTGCACCGCCGGACGGCTGGAAGACGACGCCCACGGCGTGGCTGACACTGGCCCGGAAGTCCTCGCCGGAGGCTGCCACGGCGCCGGCCCCGAGGGTCATGGCACCTACGACAGCGCCGCCGACGATCGCCAGCCGGCGCTTCCGGCCGCGGCGCTCGGCCAGGCTCGAAACGCCTGCCGGCAGCGCCTCCTCGGCGGAACCCGGCGCCGACGCGAGGGTGGACTTCGCCGTCGTCGTGTCAGTGGAAGTACCGGCTGCGGTGGCGCCAGATCCCGCGGAAGAACCCACGGCCAGCAGCGCCGCGAGGTCGGCGCGGGGCGCAGGGGCCCGGTCGGGGACCATGGAGCGGAGCTCTTCGAGCGAACTGCGGAGCTCGGTGGCTGCTTCGAGGCCGGAATCACGGAGCATTGTCTGGATGCTGCCATCCTGCTGGGGTTCGTGGGATCCGGTCATGATGCTGCGTGGTCCTTTTCGGTGACGAGTTCGCGCAGGGCACTGAGCCCGCGTCGTTGAAGCTGCTTGATGGCACCCGGCGACTTGTCCATGATACGGGCGACCTGTTCGATCGAGAGGTCCGCGACGATCCGCAGGACCAGGACTTCCCGTTGCTCATCGTTGAGCCGGGAGAGAGAAGCTGTAATGCCGCCCAGCGAACCCAGGACCTCGTCCTCGGCGGAAGGGGCGTACCGGGTGTCATCCAGGGGGTCGTATTCGGCCAGGTACGGCGTGCGTTCGGCCCGCCGGTGGTGGTCCACCAGCCGGGCGTGGGCGACGGAGAAAATGAAGGTCCGCAGGCCGTTCCGGCCCCCGGTCACCTTGGCCAGTTTCGGCAGGACATCGACGAAGACATCCTGGGTCAGCGCCTCGGCGTCGTCCACCCCGCGGGCCCGGAAGTAACCGAACACCGCAGGTGAAATGCTCGCGTAGACAGCGCTGAATCCTGATGGCTCGCCCGCCAAGGCGGCTGACAATTCGTCATCGCTGAGCTGTCCTGCCAAGTGGCTGTCCTTCCGGTTGCTGCTGGGGTGCGGCCCTGCAAGTGTAGCGGCCGCACCCCCGGGCGCCTCCGTAGAGGCGCCCAGTCCCTGCTTTGTTGAGCTCAGTGCCTACTTGTTGAGCTCAGGCAGCTTGTCCGACGGCAGGGCCGGCACGGCCGGGGTGGCGGGAACAGCCGGCACACCTTCCGCACCGGGAACAGCCGGAACCGCGACGGTCACGCCGGCGTGGGCCTTGGCCTGGGCAGCACCCGTGGCGTTGGCCGCAGCTTCGGCGGAGACGCCGTCCTGGTCGGCGTCGACGGTACCCTCGACGGATCCTTCGGTGCCCTCGGCGCCAGCGTCGCCCTCGGCGGAACCATCAACGGACGGGGCGGCCGGAACGGCGGGGACGGCCGGAACCGCCGGCGCGGCGGGAAGCTCGGGAGTCGCCGGAACCGTCGGGGTTGCCGGGACGGCGGGCGTAGCGGGGGTCACTTCAGCCTGCTGGGTGCTCGAAACCTGGGCCGCGTTGGCCAGGCCGACGCCGGAAAAACCGCCGACGGCGATAATGGCGGCGCTGACAGCAATCTTGGTGGTCTTGCTAACACTCTGCATAAGAAACGTACATCCTTTGTTTTTTGTGTGTAGCCGGCTGAAGCCGTATAGGGGCAGTCAACAGCCCGCGCTATCTGTGGAGGGCCGGCCGGCGCCGCACGGGGGCGAGGCGCCGGCCTGCACTTACAGTGGAAGGCCGGCCGGATTCCTGGTGGGGGGTCCATCATCCGGCGACGCTTACAAAGGAGTAATCGCCGGCCGGCCCCGAAAGGTTACGCACCACCCGGAACTTTCTTCGGAGGCGCCTTCGCGGAGCGGGAACAGCGGCTTAACGGCGACGGCGGCGGGCCACCCTTTCAGGTGACCCGCCGCCGTCGCGCGCCGGAATGAGCATCCGCCCCGGGCAGTACTAGTCGTTGATCAGGTCGTTGATCACGATGGTCTGGTCGCGGTCCGGGCCAACGCCGATCGCGGAGAAGCGTGTGCCGGAAAGCTTCTCAAGCGCCAGCACGTAGTTCCGGGCGTTCTCCGGGAGGTCGTCCAGGGTGCGGGCCCCGGTGATGTCCTCGGCCCAGCCCTCGAAGTGCTCGAAGATCGGTTTGGCGTGGTGGAACTCGGTCTGCGTCATCGGCATTTCATCGTGCCGGACGCCGTCGACGTCGTAGGCCACGCAGACCGGGATCTGTTCGATGCCGGTGAGCACGTCGAGCTTGGTGACGAAGTAGTCCGTGAAGCCGTTGACCCGCGAGGCGTGCCGCGCCAGCACGGCGTCGTACCAGCCGCAGCGGCGCGGCCGGCCGGTGTTGACGCCGAACTCGCCGCCGGTCTTCTGCAGGTACATGCCCATCTCATCAAAGAGTTCCGTGGGGAACGGGCCGGCGCCGACACGGGTGGTGTACGCCTTGATGATGCCGATGGACCGCGAGATCCGGGTGGGGCCGATGCCGGAGCCCACGGAGGCGCCGCCGGCGGTCGGGTTCGAGGAGGTCACGAACGGGTAGGTGCCGTGGTCGACGTCCAGGAACGTGGCCTGGCCGCCCTCCATCAGGACCACCTTGCCCTCGTCCAGTGCCGTGTTCAGCACAAAGGTGCTGTCGATGACCAGCGGACGGAGACGCTCGGCGAAGGACAGGAAGTACTCCACGATCTCATCCACCTCGATGTCGCGGCGGTTGTAGACCTTGACCAGGAGTTCGTTCTTCTGCCGCAGCGACCCTTCAACCTTCTGGCGCAGGATGGAGGCGTCGAAGACGTCCTGGACGCGGATGCCGAGGCGGGCCACCTTGTCCATGTAGGCCGGGCCGATGCCGCGGCCGGTGGTGCCGATGGCGCGGCTGCCGAGGAACCGCTCGGTGACCTTGTCCAGGACCTGGTGGTAGGGCGCCACGAGGTGGGCGTTGGCGGAGATGCGCAGCCTGGAGGTGTCCGCGCCGCGGGCTTCCAGTCCGTCGATCTCCTGGAACAGCGCCTCGAGGTTCACCACGCAGCCGTTGCCGATGATCGGAATGGCGTTGGGGCTCAGGATGCCGGCCGGAAGGAGCTTGAGCTCATACTTCTCACCGCCTACGACGACGGTGTGCCCGGCATTGTTGCCACCGTTGGGCTTGACGACGTAGTCGACTCGGCCACCAAGCAGGTCAGTGGCTTTTCCTTTGCCTTCGTCGCCCCATTGGGCTCCGACGATCACGATTGCTGGCATGGGATCCTCCCCCATTCGTTCGGGCCGGGTTCCGGATTCACCTGAGTGATCCGGAGCCGGGCGCCGTTCATGAGAATGCCCCGAATCTACCGCTGTGCTCTTACCATCAACGCCAGAGTCCGGGGCTCTTACCACCCAAGTTTAGCCGATAGCCGTGGCGGCAACCCATTTGGCCATCCAATGGACTTTGCGGGCCGCTACGGTGATGACCCGGTGTCCAGCCAGCGAAACTTCGGCGCGCGGACTTGCGTGGGTCTCCGTGGTGGAATTTAGTAAGAGTTGACCATCCCGAGCGGCCGAGGGACCTGGACCATTGACGCCGCAGCAACCTGCCGGACACTCCCCCTGTGACGGCAACGGTGCTACCGCCAGGACCGATGGAAAGGAACCACCCCCATGCAGCAGAACACCGACCATATCCGCGCCACCCACGCCGGCTCTTTGCCCCGCACCCCTGAGCTGATCGCGGCGAACGAGGCCAAGGAAGTGGACGGCATCACCCCCGAATTCCTGGACCTGCTGGAAACCTCCGTGGTGGACATCGTGCAGCGCCAGAAAGACCTCGGCATCGAGATCGCCAACGACGGCGAATACGGGCACACAATGTCCAGCTCGGTGGACTACGGCGCGTGGTGGAACTACTCCTTCAGCCGGCTCGGCGGGCTTGAGCCCACGGAGGTGGACCGCTGGGCAGACGCCGCGGTGCACCGCTCCACCCCCGGCAACATCGTCCTGACCACTTTCCCGGACCGGCGGGACCGGCAGAAGTTCAACGACGCCTACACCGATCCGTCCTCCGGGATCCTGGCGCACCGCAAGAGCGTCACGCAGCCGAAGATCGCCGGACCGCTGACTTACACCGGCCAGGCCCTCGTAGGCTCGGACATCGCCAACCTCAAGACGGGTATGGCCGCGGCCGGGCTGTCCGAGGGCTTCGTCGCCTCCCTGTCCCCCGGCTCCTGCGCCCGCGTCGCCAACGAGTACTACAAGACGGATGAGGAGCTGCTCTACGCCTGCGCCGACGCCATGCGGGAGGAATACAAGGCGATCATCGACGCCGGGCTCACGGTCCAGCTCGACGATCCCTCGCTGGCCGAGAGCTGGGACCAGATCAACCCGGAACCAAGCCTGGCCGACTACCTCAACTTCATCCAGCTCCGGGTCGAGGCCACCAACTGGGCCCTGCGCGACCTCCCGCAAGACCAGATCCGGCTGCACGTCTGCTGGGGCTCCTGGCACGGCCCGCACACCACGGATATCCCCTTCGCCGACATCATCGACTCGGTGCTGCAGGTCGATGCGGGCGGCTACTCCTTCGAGGCCGCCAACGTCCGCCACGAGCATGAATGGCGCGTCTGGGAGGACACCAGGCTCCCGGACGGAAAAGTCATCATCCCCGGCGTGGTCTCCCACGCCACCAACGTCGTTGAACACCCGGACCTCGTCGCTGACCGGATCGTCCGCTTCGCCCAATTGGTGGGCCGGGAAAATGTGATTGCATCCACAGACTGCGGTCTCGGCGGCCGGGTGCACCCCCAAATTGCCTTTGCCAAGCTGGAATCTTTGGGGGAAGGCGCCCGCCGCGCCTCGGCGCGGCTCTGGTAGCAAGCCCTCGCGCGGGAACGGCATTTCGCAGGGCTTGATAGACTAGTAAGGATCGACCAGGAATCGGTCCACACCACATTTTCAAACCACACCGTACTTAAGTACCCGGTGCTTGGCGTGCCCACGTACGGTCTGGCAGCTTCACCAAACCCGCAGGAGACTCAGCAACATATGACAGCCTTGGCCACTGAAAATTCCCGCGAACAGCTTCTGAGCCGCCGCTATGAACCTAGCGTCGCAGCCGTCAACGAGCTGTGCGACACGCTGCAGGCAACCAAAGCTGGCATGAATGTCCCCTACGTGGATCCGATGCACGACATCGACGAGTGCCGCATCATCAGCCTCTTCTCCAACATCGGGACCGAGGATGAGTCAGGCTTCATCACCGCCGGGGACGACGAAGCCGCCACCCGCCTGCTCGGCGTCCACTGGAAGCTGGGCCTGCGCCCCGAGTACGTCATGCCGTGGAACGTCCACCCCTGGTACGTCCCGGGCGAGCCGAACGGCAAGTTCACGCCCGACCAGATTTCCGCGGGCCTGAAGCCGCTGCTGAAGTTCCTCGCCGTGGTGCCCCGCGCCTCTGTGATCGTGGCTCACGGCACCGAGGCCAACCGCCTCGCGAACCTGCTCCTCAAGACCGAGGTGCCGATGATCTGGCGCCGCGGCCTCAAGACCTACAAGGTCCGCTCGCTCAGCGGCCGCGCCTTCGCCGGCACCCCTGCCCGCCAGGAGCAGTACCTCGACGAAATGGGCACCGTCTACGCGGACGCGATGGCCCGCACCGGTCTGGCCAAGACCAGCTGACTTTTCCCGCACCGACGACGGCGGGCGCCCACCTTCTGGTGGACGCCCGCCGTCGAACTTAACCAACAACGCGGGGTCACTTCCGGCCCATCCCAGGGCGTGGAATGGGCCGGAAGTGACCCCGCGTTGGTTCCTGGTGCCGTGGCGGTTAGCGCTTTTCCGCTTCGATGGCGGCCTTGGCGGTGGGGTCGGAGTCCTTGAGGAACTTCTCGATCCGCTCCGGCTCCTCGGCCTCACCGATCGCCGCGGAGGCGCGTCCCAGCGAATACAGCGCGCGCAGGAAACCGCGGTTGGGCTCGTGCTCCCACGGGATGGGCCCGACGCCGCGCCAGCCGTTGCGGCGCAGCGAGTCCAGGCCGCGGTGGTAGCCGACGCGGGAGTAGGCGTACGAGTCGATGGTCCGGCCCTCTTTCCACGCTTCCTCGGCCAGGACGGCCCAGAGCAGCGAGGACGTCGGGTGCTTTTCCACCAGGTCCAGGGCTTCCTGGCCGGCCTCCAGCGCCGCGCAGACCTCGGTCTCGGCGGGCAGCAGCGTGGGCTCAGGGCCCATCAGGTTCTTGCGGAATTCGTCCGACATGCTTAGAACGTCTTGCCGGTGGAGCCGAGCTGCTGGGCAGCTTCCACGACGCGGGCCGCGAGGCCGGCCTCGGCAGAGGCGCCCCAGACTCGGGGGTCGTACAGTTTCTTGTTGCCGACCTCGCCGTCGACCTTCAGCACGCCATCGTAGTTGCGGAACATGTGGTCGGCAACGGGACGGGTGTAGGCGTACTGGGTGTCGGTGTCGATGTTCATCTTGATCACACCGTAGGAGACGGCGTCGGCGATCTCCTTCTCGGAGGAGCCGGAGCCGCCGTGGAAGACCAGGTCGAACGGGTTGGCCTTGCCGATCTTGGCGCCGACCTGCTCCTGGATGTCCTTGAGGATTTCCGGGCGGAGCTTGACGCCGCCGGGCTTGTAGACGCCGTGCACGTTGCCGAAGGTCAGCGCCGTGATGTAGCGGCCGTTCTCGCCGGAGCCGAGGGCCTCGATGGTCGCGAGGGCGTCCTCGACGGTGGTGTAGAGCTTGTCGTTGATGGCGTTCTCGACGCCGTCTTCCTCGCCGCCGACGGTGCCGATCTCGACTTCGAGGATCATCTTCGCAGCAGCGGTGCGCGCGAGCAGTTCGCGGGCGATGCGCAGGTTCTCGGGGAGGGTCTCGGCCGAGCCGTCCCACATGTGGGAGCTGAAGAGCGGGTTGCGGCCGGCCTTGACCTCGGCTTCGGAGGCTGCCAGCAGCGGCAGGACAAAGCCGTCGAGCTTGTCTTTGGGGCAGTGGTCGGTGTGCAGGGCGATGTTGACGCCGTAGTTCTTGGCGACTTCGCGGGCAAACGCGGCGAAGCCGAGCGAACCGGCAACCATGTCCTTGGTGGAGGCGCCGGACCAGTACGCGGCGCCGCCGGTGGAGACCTGGACGATGCCGTCGGACTCGGCCTCGGCGAAGCCGCGGAGGGCTGCGTTAAGGGTCTGGGAGGAGGTGACGTTGACGGCGGGGAACGCGAAGCCGCCCGTCTTAGCGCGGTCGATCATCTCGGAGTAGATCTCTGGGGTTGCAATGGGCATGCTGACTCCTAAAGTGAATTTCGTCTGCGGGCTGGGTTGACCCTGGAGTGAACCTCGTCGGCTACGAACCATCCTAGCCATTCCCGGCGCCGGGCAGTGTTTCCGGTCACGCCGGACCTGTAATATCGCACGCTTACGCGCTGCTGGCCCCCTGGGCGCCTCCGCTCCGGCGGCTGGCCCGGCCCGCTACCCCGGGAGCTGGTTGAAGCCGTGCCGGCGGATCCAGGCGTGCATAGCGATGGCCGCGGCCGAGGCGGCGTTGATCGAGCGGGTGGAGCCGAACTGCTCGATCGACAGGGTGTCCACGGCCGCTTCATGGACCTCGGGGGACAGTCCCGGGCCCTCCTGGCCGAACACCAGCACGCAGTCCTTGGGCAGTTCGTAGGTTTCCAGCGGAACCGAGTCCGGGAAGATGTCGATGCCGATGATCGCCAGCCCCTCCCCGTCCGCCCAGCTAACGAAGTCCGCGACGGTCGGGTGGTGGCGGATGTGCTGGTAGCGGTCGGTGACCATGGCCCCGCGGCGGTTCCACCGGCGTCGCCCGATGATGTGCACTTCCTTGGCCAGGAACGCGTTGGCGCTGCGCACGACGGTGCCGATGTTCATGTCGTGCTGCCAGTTTTCGATCGCGATGTGGAAGTTGTGGCGCTGGGAGTCCAGATCCGCCACGATCGCTTCATGCTTCCAGTAGCGGTACTTGTCCACCACGTTGCGCCGGTCCCCGTCCGCCAGCAGGTCCGGGTCCCAGTGGTCGCCCACCGGCAGTTCGCCTTCCCAGGGGCCGACGCCGACCTCCGGCTTGGGCTCGGCCCCCGCCTCGGCCCCCGCTCCCGCCTCCGGCTCCGGCTCCGCCTCGGCCACGGCTCCGTCGGCGTTCCCGGTCCCTTCCGCGGTCAAAGCGCCGGTACGGGTTTCGCTGGGCATCTCGGGTTCAGTCACGACTCAACATTAGACTGGGACTGGCATCGGCACCTTATCGGCGGAGGACAGCATGGCGGAGCAGCAGGCAGACCACAGGCACGACCCGGACCAGGTGCGCTCATCGAAGTCGGTGTACCGCAGCGGCCAGGAGATCGAATGCTGGCTGACCGACATGGACGGGGTCCTGGTGCACGAAAACCAGCCCATCCCGGGCGCCGCCGACCTCATTCAGCGCTGGGTGGATACCTCCAAGCGCTTCCTTGTCCTGACCAACAATTCCATTTTCACTCCCCGGGACCTCGCGGCACGGCTGAAGAGCTCGGGCCTGGAAATCCCCGAGGAGAATATCTGGACCTCGGCCCTGGCCACCGCCCAGTTCCTCAAGGACCAGGTCCAAGGCTCGGATTCGGGCAACCGCGCGTACACGATCGGTGAGGCGGGCCTCACGACGGCGCTGCACGAGGCCGGTTTTATCCTCACCGACCAGGACCCGGACTTTGTGGTGCTCGGCGAAACCCGGACCTACTCCTTCGAAGCCATCACAATGGCCATCCGGCTGATTCTGGGCGGCGCGAGGTTCATCGCCACCAACCCGGACGCCACTGGCCCCTCAAAGGACGGTCCGATGCCTGCCACCGGCGCCATTGCGGCGCTGATCACCAAGGCGACCGGCCGGGAGCCGTACATTGTGGGCAAGCCAAACCCGATGATGTTCCGCTCGGCGATGAACCAGATCGACGCGCACTCGGAAACCACGGCCATGATCGGTGACCGGATGGACACCGACATCATCGCAGGCATGGAAGCGGGGCTGCACACCGTCCTGGTGCTCAGCGGCATCACGCATAAGGACGACATCGCCGCGTACCCGTTCCGGCCCAACCAGATCCTGAACTCCGTGGCCGACCTGAAGAACCAGATCTAGGACACCACCCTAGAAGGCGGTCTTCCTGCCTCCGCCAGAGGGCAGCGGGAAGAGTTCGTCCTGCAGTTCCTCAATCACCGGCCGGTAGACGAACGGGTTCCAGCCCGGGCTGGCGTGCGCCGGACGGGCACCATCGGTCCGCAGTGAGCCGGATGCCATATTGTCCTGGAAGGTCAAAGTCCAGGAGTCCCGGGCGCTCTCGTAGTCCACGGTCCGGTCGCGGGGGTTGCCGATAAAGGCCATCCGCGTCCCGCCGAGCTTTCCCGCGAAGCGGGTGCCATCGAAGTGGTAGATGTAGGCGGACTCGGACTGGATGAGCACGCTGGAGGGCGCGATCGGCGAGAGCTGTTCCAGCGTCTGGTCCAGGACCTGGCTCCAGCTGCGCTCGTCCTTGTGCAGCACCCGTTCGCCGAGTTCGTAGCCGCCGCGCAGCACCGAGGGGAACCGGTAGCCACTCTCGTAGAGGAACACCACCCCCTCAAACCAGCTCTGGTCCAGCACGTCGAATTTGCTGTACGGGCTGGAATCCAACAGGATGAACGCCACCTCGATGCCATGAAGCTCCCGGATCCGGGCGGCGACCTGGGTTGCCACCATGCCGCCGAAGCTGTGGCCGTAGAAGTAAAGCTTGCTGAGCTGATGGGCCCGCGCATGCTCGACCACGGCGATCACGATCTGGTCAATGTCGATGCCCTCATTGGAATATCCGACGGCGGCGAGCTGGCCACGCTTGTTCAGCGCCCCGCGGAGCGCGTTCAGGATCCACAGGGCCTCCTCCCAGCTTGTCTTGTAGCCGGGGAAAAGGAACCAGCTGGCGTTGGGGAAATACTTCTCCGCTGTCTCGTCAGGCACCGTGAGGATCTTGTGGACCCGCCGCTCGGCCTGCACGCGCCGGGTTAGCAGCATGTCGCCCGCCAGGACCGAGGCGGCGCCTGCGCCGATCAGGAAGGCGCGCCGGGAGAATCTCTTCAGTTCGGCGGCATGCTGAAGTACGCGGGTGGCGTCGGCATCGCCGACGCCGCCTGCATCCTCAACTTCCGGCTCACGGGGCACATCTCTACCGTAGCCACCGGCCAACCCTGACAGAAAACGCCGCCGGATAACGGCTTGGCCACAGGGCGTTAGACCGGTTCCGGCTCCCGGCCTGCTACGGAGCGGAGGCCGGTTGCAGGCTGGGCCGCTTCGAGTTCCGCCGCGCCCGGGCCGGATTCGACGCCATGTTCGCGGCGGCTGATCTCAAGGCCGATTTCGTCATAGGTCGCGCGGAGCTGCGAGCGGGCCATGTCCGCCGGATTGTCCAGCAGCCCGAACACGGAGTCGCTGGCAGCCAGCAGTTCGTCGTGGGAGTAGACGGCCAGCGGCCGGGTTCCGGAGGGGTCAAGGGACGCGGTGAATTCCGCCGAGAGATCAAGCGGCGGCAGCGCGGAGCCGGCCTGTTCCACGAAGGGGTTCAGCTCCAGCGAGACGCCGGCGGAGCTGGGCAAAGCGCCTGCCGTGTCGACGAGCGCTGCGGCGCCGTCCAGCGCGTTGAGGTCGTTGCGGAGCCCTGCGAGGGCCGCGGATTCAATGAAGGACGCGCTGCCCAGGTTAACTCGAATGTGTGATGTGATGCCCAACCGGCGGATGCGCTGGAACAGCTGCATCAGGGTAGGGCGGGAGTGCTGGGTGAGACTCCCCCGGACATCGATCCGGACGAGATCCGTGGCGATGTCGAGTTTGACTTGAGCATTCAACGATTGGTCCATAGGTACTCCAAAAGAGGGTGTCTATGGCCGACGGCTCAACCTCAGACAGCGTAGCGGCCGCCGGGTATGCGCACAAGCCCGCCGGTCCGTCGCTGCGGATTCAGCCGAGCTGTCGCCGGTCCGGTTCCTCGAAGTGCGTCCGGGACGCGGCGCCGCCCACGGACTGGACCAGGGAGGCGGCGATCTCCCGCAGCTTGACGTTGCCATTGTTGGACGCTTCCGTAAGGATCCTGACCGCCGTCTCCTGGTTGCAGCGGTTCTGCGCCATGACAATCCCGACAGCCATGTCGATCACGGTTCGGGACTCGAGCGTGGCCCGGAGATTGCTGGCACTGTCGGCGTGCAGCGAAAAGCGGACGGCGAGCCGCAGTGCCTGCGAGATTTCCCGGGTGTAGCCGCGCGCCCGGGCGGCCACGTCGCCGTCGAACTTGTGCGGCACATCTGAATACAGGTTCAGCGCCGCCTGCGCCTCACCCTGCAGATGAAAGGGCACGGACAGCACGGAGCGCAGGCCGTGCGCGGCGACCGCACTGGCATAGTCCGGTCCCCAGCGCTCCTCGTCAAACAGATCCGGAACGTAGACCTCGCGCTCCTCCTGCGCCGCCGTCAGGCACGGGCCCTGCGAAAGCCGGTACTGGATTTCATCCACTTCCCGGGCGGAGTCGCTGCTCCAGCCGATGGTCGCGGCCTTGCGGTCCCGGAGCAGCGTGATGCCGCACAACGCGTCGTCGCCGGCACCTGCCACTTGGTGGGCCGAGAACCGGGCCAGTTCATTGAGAAAGTCCTCAAAATCAGCGCTGTCCAAAATAAGGTTCTGGATCTGGTCAAGAGTGCCGACGGGTTCAGTACCGAGGATTTCTTCAGGAAGGAGCATGGCGCTTAGTCTCCGGAGGGGTCAGACGGATATTCAAGAAATCATAATTGACGGGCAATCCACGGTCCACCCGCGTCCGCTCAAGGACGAATCGACTAGTTGAGGCCGAGTTCGTCCTTGCCGAAAGCAAAGAGGTAGGGGACACCGGCTTCTGCTTCGATCTTTTCCTTGGCGCCGGTGTCGCGGTCCACGATCACGGCGACGGCGACGACGTTGCCTCCGGCCTTGCGGACGCCCTCGACGGCGGTCAACGCGGAGCCGCCGGTTGTGGACGTATCCTCCAGCACCAGCACCCTGCGGCCCTCGACCGAGGGGCCTTCAACCTGGCGGCCCATGCCGTAGGACTTCTGCGCCTTGCGGACCACGAAGGCGTCCACGGTGCGTCCGGCGTCCACAGCGGCATGCATTACCGCGGTGCCCACCGGGTCGGCACCCATCGTGAGCCCGCCAGCACACTCGAAGTCGATCCCGGCGTCGTCCAGCAGGGAAAGCATGACCTGGCCGACAAGCTTGGACGCCTCGTGGTGCAGTGTGATCCGGCGCAGGTCGATGTAGTAGTCGGCCTCGGCACCGCTGGAGAGGATCACCTTGCCGCGGACGACTGCCAGCTCCTTAATCAGTTCAAGCAGGCGGGCTCGGGCGGCAGCGGTGTCAGCTGCAGGGGCGCTGTTGGCAGTCATGGGACCCAGTTTAGTGGCTTCGCGGTACCGGTTCCCCAGCCGGCCCGTTTGATGTCGGGACGCCAGCCTGCGTGTGCCCGCAGGGGCCCGCGGCCCCCTGCGGGCCCTGCGCCGGCAAACCCCTCGGGTCTTTGTCCTCTAGGAACCCCTGCCGGGCAGGAGTCCGATGGAATCATGACGGCAGGAACGGAATCCTCCACCCGCTGGCCGGCCATCCGCAAAGACGTCGGCAGCTTCCGGGTCCGGCCGAACCTGGTGGACTATGACGCTGCGTGTGCCGCGTTTTCCTGGGACGAAGCCCGCCACCAACTGTCCGGGCTGCCCGGGGGCCGCGGCGTCAACATCGCCTATGAGGCGGTGGACCGGCACGCGGCCGGCGGTCGCGCCGGGCATGAGGCACTGCGGTTCGTCCGGGCCGACGGCAGCAGCCATTCGCTGACTTTCGCCGAACTCGCAGAGCAAACCAGCCGTTTTGCCGGCGTGTTGCGCGGCCTCGGTATCGGCCGCGGCGAGCGTGTCTTCTCGCTCACCGGCCGTGGCCCGGCGCTTTACATCGCGGTGCTCGGGACCCTCAAGAACGGCAGCGTCTTCTGTCCGCTGTTCTCCGCCTTCGGTCCCGAACCGGTCCGCCAGCGGCTGCAACTCGGGTCCGGCCGGGCCCTGGTGACCACCCGGGCCCTCTACCGCAAAAAGATTGCCCACCTCCGCGACGCACTCCCGGAGCTCCGGCACGTCCTGCTGACGGACGCCGACGGCCACCCGGAGCCGGGGACACTGGACCTCGCCGCACTGATGCGCGCGGCGCCGGCCAACGGCGAGATCGCCGCAACGCAGGCCGAAGACATGGCCCTGCTGCACTTCACCTCCGGCACCACCGGAACCCCGAAGGGCGCCATCCATGTGCACGACGCCGTGACCGCCCACCACGCGACCGGCACCTCCGCGCTGGATCTGCACCCGGAGGACGTCTACTGGTGCACGGCCGATCCCGGATGGGTCACCGGAACCTCGTATGGCGTGATCGCGCCCTTGACCCACGGGGTCACGACGATCGTGGACGAGGAGGAGATGGACGCGGACCGCTGGTACCGGATCCTCGCAGAACAGCACGTGACCGTCTGGTACACCGCCCCCACGGCGCTGCGGATGCTGATGAAGGCCGGCGCGGACCGCGCCCGGGGCCATGACCTGTCCGCCCTGCGCTTCGTCGCCAGCGTGGGCGAACCACTCAACCCCGAGGTCGTCGTCTGGGGCCAGCAGGCCTTCGGCCAGCCCGTGCACGACAACTGGTGGCAGACCGAAACCGGCGGCATCATGATCTCCAACTTCGCGGCCACCGAGATCCGCCCCGGCTCGATGGGCCGGCCGCTGCCCGGCGTCGGGGCGGGCATCGTGGCCCGGGACGCCCAGGACAAACCGATTATCCGCGACGGTGAGGCGGTCCTCGTGGCAGAGCCGGACACCGTGGGCGAACTGGCCCTGCGGCCGGGCTGGCCGTCGATGTTCCGCGGCTACCTGCACGAGGAGGAGCGCTACCGCCGCTGCTTCGCGGGCGGCTGGTACCTCACGGGCGACCTCGCCAAGCGCGACGCCGACGGGTACTACTGGTTCGTCGGACGCGGCGACGACGTCATCAAGTCCTCGGGACATTTGATCGGCCCGTTCGAGGTGGAGAGCTCGCTGATGGAACACGAGGCCGTGGCCGAAGCCGGTGTGATCGGGGTACCCGACCCGGTGGCCGGCGAGGTGGTGAAGGCCTTCGTGGAACTGCGGCCCGGCTGGGAGCCGTCCGAGCAGCTGCAGCTGGACATCATCGGGTTCGCCCGCAAACGGCTCGGCCCGGCAGTGGCGCCCCGGCTCCTGGACTTCACCCCGAGCCTGCCCCGGACCCGCAGCGGCAAGATACTCCGGCGGCTGCTCAAGGCCCGCGAACTCGGCCTGCCGGAGGGAGACACGTCCACCATCGAGACCCCTTCGGC
Organism: Pseudarthrobacter sp. HLT1-3; assembly: GCF_059383535.1. Taxonomy (NCBI): domain Bacteria; kingdom Bacillati; phylum Actinomycetota; class Actinomycetes; order Micrococcales; family Micrococcaceae; genus Pseudarthrobacter; species Pseudarthrobacter sp. HLT1-3. Next base: position 27,365 of record NZ_JBWZCJ010000005.1, read on the forward strand.
GACGGCGGGCGCGCCGCCGGTGTCGGAACCGGCGGTCCCCACCCCGGGTGGCTTTCCCCAGGCGGTCCCACCGGACGACCAACCTCCGGGGGCGCAGCCATGACGGGCCCGCTCGACCCGCCGGCCCGTACCCTGGACCCGGCCCACGGCCGCCACCTGCTGCTGCAGATGCTCCGCGTCCGCCGGCTCGAGGAAAAGTGCGTCGAACTGTACAGCGCCGCCAAGATCCGAGGTTTCCTGCACGTCTACATCGGCGAGGAAGCAGTTGCGGCTGGCGTCTTGGAAACGCTGGCTCCGGAGGACGCCGTCCTCGCCACGTACCGGGAACACGGCCACGCCCTGCTCCGCGGGGTCTCCGCCGGGTCGATCCTGGCTGAGATGTATGGCCATGTCGAGGGCTGTTGCCGGGGCCGGGGAGGGTCCATGCACCTGTTCGACGCCGCCACCCGCTTCTACGGCGGGAACGCGATCGTCGCCGGCGGCCTGCCGCTCGCGGTCGGAATGGCGCTCGCGGACAAGATGTTGGGTCGTTCCCGCGTCACGGTGTGTTTCTTCGGCGAGGGTGCCGTCGCGGAAGGTGAATTCCACGAAAGCCTCAATCTCGCCGCGCTCTGGCAGTTGCCTGTGCTGTTCTGCTGCGAAAACAACCTTTATGCCATGGGGACGGCGCTGGGCCGCTCGGAATCCCAGACGGACATTGCGCTCAAGGCCGCCAGTTACGAGATCGCGGCGTGGGCCGTGGACGGCATGGACGTCGTCGCCGTCGAAGACGCCGCCCGCCACGCCGTCGAGGCGGTCCGCGCCGGCGGCGGACCGCATTTCCTGGAGCTGCGCACCTACCGTTTCCGGGCCCACTCAATGTTCGACCCGGAACGGTACCGTGACAAAGCCGAAGTCGCCCGCTGGGTCCAGCGCGACCCCATCAACCTGCTGCGCGCCACGTTGGAGGCCGCCGGCCAGCTCACCGCCCAGGAGTGGGAACAACTGCAGTCCGACGCCGACGCGGAGGTTGCCGCCGCCGTGGAGTTCGCCGAGGCGGGGACGCTCGAACCATTGGAGGACCTCACCCGGTTTGTCTACAGCGAGCGCGGCGGGGACGGCGGACCGACCACGGAAAGCGGGCGGAACGCGCGATGAAATCCAGCTACCGCGAGGCGCTCCGGGCCGGGATCCGGGACGCGATGCTCCGCGATGAACGGGTCTTCCTGATGGGCGAGGACGTCGGGTCCTACGGCGGGTCCTTCGCCGTGAGCCTCGGGCTGCTGGAGGAGTTCGGCCCGGAACGCGTCCGCGACACGCCGCTCTCCGAGTCCGGCTTCGTTGGCGCGGGAATCGGGGCGGCCCTGGCGGGAATGCGTCCCATCGTGGAGATCATGACCGTCAATTTCAGCCTGCTGGCGCTGGACCAGATCGTCAACAACGCGGCGAGCCTGCTGCACATGTCCGGCGGACAGTTCAATGTCCCGATCGTGATCCGGATGACCACCGGCGCCGGCCGCCAGCTCGGCGCCCAGCACTCGCACAGCCTGGAAGGATGGTTTGCCCACATCCCCGGCCTGCGCATCCTCGCCCCCGCCACCCTGGCCGACGCCCGCGGCATGATGTGGACCGCGCTGCAGGATCCCGACCCTGTGCTGATCTTCGAGCACGGCTCGCTCTACAACGTGACCGGGGAACTCGACGACGACGCCGGCCCCGTGGACATCGATACCGCCGCGATCCGGCGGACCGGCAACGACCTTTCACTCATTACCTACGGCGGAACGCTTCCCGCGGTGCTCGACGCCGCCGACCAGCTGGCAGCCGAGGGCATCGACGCCGAGGTGCTGGACCTGCGCACCCTGCGGCCGCTCGACGAGGCCGCCATCCTCGCCTCCGTCCGCCGGACCCACCGCGCCGTCGTAGTTGACGAAGGGTGGCGCAGCGGCAGCATCTCCGCCGAAATCAGCGCCCGGATCACCGAGCACGCCTTTTATGACCTGGACGCGCCGGTGGGCCGGGTCTGCAGCGCCGAAGTGCCGATCCCCTACTCCAAGCATCTGGAACTCGCGGCCCTCCCGTCGGTTGACCGGATCATCACCGCGGCCGGGCAGGCGGTCGGGGCCGGTGGCTGATTTCCTGATGCCCTCCCTCGGCGCCGACATGGAGCACGGCAAGATCGTCGAATGGCTGATCAAGCCCGGCGACTACGTCCGCCGCGGCGACCTCGTGGCGGTCGTGGACACGGACAAGACCGTGATGGATGTTGAGTCGTTCCAGGAAGGGGTGGTCGCGGAACTGCTCGTTGACCTCGGCGAAACGGTGCCAATCGGGACCCCGCTGGCCCGCATCACCCAGACACCGGCGGAGGTCGGGGTACCGCTGCAGGAGGCTCCCGCTCCCCCGGTCCGGGCCGGGGCCGCCGTGGGGGCGGCCGGATCCGGGTCCGGGTCCGCCCAGGCCGCCGTCGTAGGCGAAGCCCCGCCGGTCGCCCCTCCGGTGCGGCACCTGGCACACCGGCTGGGCGTCGATCCGGCCAAAATCCGCGGCACCGGCAAGGGCGGCGCCATCACACGGGCCGATGTGGAGCACGCCGTGGCTGCCGCCCCGTCCCCAGCCGGCCGGGTGCGGGCCACCCCGAGGGCCCGGCGGCTCGCCGCCGAAGTCGGCGTCGACCTTTCCAACGTCAGCGGAACCGGACCTGACGGCGCCGTGACCGTGCCGGACGTGCAGCGCGCCCGGGGCAGCGCGCTGGCAGGTCCACGGGACAACCCAGCGGAGGCGGCGGTCCCCGGGGCCGGCGCCCCAGCGGCGACGGCCCCGGCAACGGCCTCCGCAGCAGCAGCGGCCACCACACCAGCAGAGCCGGTGGCCGGTACCGCCGGAACGGCACCCGCGCGGGAGGAACCCTCTCCGGCGGCGCCGTCCGCCGGGAAAACCACAGAAGCCGGCGAGCGCGTCGCGAGCCTGCGCCGTGCCATCGGCGCCCTGATGTCACGTTCGAAGAAGACCATCCCGCACTACTACCTCAGCACCACCCTTGACCTGCGTGCCGCCGTCGAGTGGATGCAGTCCGTCAACGCGCAACGGCCGGTGGCCTCCCGGCTGGTCCCTTCCGCGCTCCTGCTCAAGGCCGCGGCGCTCGCGGCCAGGGAAGTACCGGAGGTCAACGGCTTTTTCGATGACGACGGCGGCTTCCGGCCCAGCGCGTCCGTGCACCTCGGGGTCGCCGTCGCACTGCGCCGGGGCGGCCTCGTGGCCCCCGCCATCCATGACGCGGACACCCTGGCCGTGGACGAGCTGATGGAACAGCTCCGCGACCTCGTCAGCCGCGCCCGGGCCGGGCGGCTGCAGCGGGCCGAGATGGCGGATCCCACCATCACGGTGACCAATCTTGGGGATCTGGGCGTGGAGAGCGTTTTCGGTGTGATCTATCCCCCGCAGGTCGCGATGGTGGGCTTCGGCCGGGTGATGGAACAACCGTGGGCGCGGAACGGGTTGCTGGGGGTCCGGCCTGCCGTGATCGCCACCCTCTCCGCGGACCACCGGGTCAGCGACGGGCTGCGCGGCGGCCGCTACTTGACCCGAATCGACGAGCTGCTGCAGAAGCCGGAGGAACTGTGAACCAGGCGGGATTGTGCAACGGGAGGAAATCATGAATGAACAGGACGCCCGGGCTGCGGTGCAGGCCGCGCTCGGCAAAGTGGCACCGGACGTGGACCTGGCCGGGCTGGACGAGGGCGCCCGGCTTCGGCAGGACCTCGAACTCGATTCGCTGGATTTCCTCCGTCTGGTCGAAACGATCGACACGGCCACCGGCGTCGACATCCCGGAGCGGGACTACCCCGAAGTGGCAACCGTCAAGGGGCTGATCGGCTACCTCGCCGTGCACGGTTAGGAGCGGTTCTATCCGCCGGCATGCCCGGGGCCGTGCGCATATTCCAGCTCGACCAACCCGGCGTCGCAGGTTTTAGAGCTCTGCAGCCTCAGCAGCGTCGGATCCTGGCCGGCGGGGAACACGCCGCGCCCGGCGCCGATCGCGACGGGCATCACAACGAGCCGAACGCCGTCCACCTCGCCGGCTGCGAAGAACGCCTCGCTCAACGTCAGGCTGCCCCAGAGCACAATCGTGCCCTCGACGTCGCGCTTGATCCGGCGGATCGCCTCGACCGCGTCTCCGGATTCAATCGTTGCCGCAGGCAGGTCACCCCACGGGGCGTTCTTGAGCCGGCGGGAAAACACAAAGCGGCGGAGACCGTTCAGCGCAGGCGCAATCACCTCCCCCGCCGATGCCGGAGTGGGCCAGAAGTCGACGAACATGCGGTACGTGTTTGCACCGAGCACCATGGCGTCCACGGTGTCGAGCCATGCCAGCTGGTTTCGGTCGAATTCCGCTGTGCCGCCTTCGAGCATCTCGTAGGCGGTGAATTCGTTGTTGGCGTTGGCCGCGAATCCGTCCGCGGTCACGAATTCCTGGACAACCAGTTGCCCCATGATCAGCTCCTCGACTCTGCTGGGTACGCTGCGCTACGATCGCTGCGGGGTGCGCCGGGCAAAGGCGGGCGCGTGTTCGGGCCGCGGGCCGAAGGCGACGAAACGCGGCAGCAGCTTGCCTATGGCCGGGATGTGCCTCCCGACAGACAGCAGGACGGCCGGCGCCCCGGACCTCTTGCCGGTCATGATTGGTCCGAACACCAGGCGGTGCATGACCCGCTGCACGGCTTGGACAATGACGGTGGGCAGCTGCCGCCGTCGTTGCACCTTCGCCAGGTCCTCGCGGGAGACCCGGCCCCGAAGCAGCGCCGGGGCCAGGCAGTCCGCGGCGGCGACGGCGTCCTGGATGGCAAGGTTGATCCCGACGCCGCCGGCTGGCGACATGGCGTGCGCGGCGTCGCCGATGCAGAGCAGTCCGTTGATATGCCACTGGCGCAGCCGGTCCAGGCGCACGTCCAGCCAGTGCAGATCCGCCAGCGAAGCGATGGCGTCCACCCGGTCCGCAAGGTCCGGGCGGAGCGCCGCGACCCGACGTCGGAAGCCCTCGACACCCTCGGCCCGAATCCGTGCGTCCGTGCCTTTCGGTGCCAGATATCCCATCTGGTAGTAGTCGGTCCGGTTAAGCGCGATCATGGCCTCACCCCGACCGAACGCGGGGATGATGCCCGCCACCGCACCCTGCTCGGCGGCATGGCGCGGCAGGCGGAACCACCAGGTGTCGAAGGGCACCGGGTACTCCCGCGGCGCCAGCCCGGCCTCGCGGCGAAGGGTGGAATGGCGCCCGTCCGTAGCGACCACCAGGTCAGCCCGGAATTCGCCCTCCGCCCCCTCCGTAGTCCGGTAGCGCACGCCGGTCACCCGGCCACCGTTGCGGACCAGCGCCGTGGCCGCGTGATTCATTCGCAGCGTAAAGGACGGTTCCGCAGCGGCGGCGTCGGCCAAGAAGGTCAGGAAGTCCCACTGCGGCATCATGGCGACGTAGTTGTAGGGCGGCGGCAGCGCATCGAAGTTGCCCATCGTCACCGGTGGCCCGCCCGGCACCGGGAAGGCGACGCTGTTCAGCTTGCTTTGCGGGAGCTGGCGGAATTTCTCGCCCAGGCCCAGCTCGTCGATCAGCCTGATTGTCGAGGCGTGGACGGTGTCGCCGCGGAAGTCCCGGAAGAAGTCGGCGTGCTTCTCCAGCACCGTCACATCTACGCCTGCCCGGGCCAGCAGCAGGCCCAGCATCATCCCGGCCGGCCCGCCGCCGACCACCACGCACCCGGTCGTCTCCATGGCCATACGCTACGCCTGCACCGGGCACCGCGGGAGAGGTTTTCGCAGCGGAACCGGGCCCACGCGGCGGAACCGGGCGTGCGCGGCGCATCCGGGCGTGCGCGGCGGAACCGGGCCCGCGCGGCGCATCCGGGCCCACGCGGCGGAACCGGGCCCACGCGGCGGAACCGGGCCCGCGCGGCGCATCCGGGCGTGCGCGGCGCGATCTACCCTGCGCGTGGGGTATTCGGGCCACGCACGCAAAATCGCGCCGCGCGGGACCATACCCGCAGCGCCGGCCGGCCGGACATAGTTGAGCCCGGTTGACACGGCTGGCTAGGCTTTGAGGCATGCGCGAACTCCAGGCGAAAATCATTGAAGAAATGGGCGTCCAGCCCACGATCGACCCAGCCGAGGAGGTGCGCAAACGCGTCGCGTTTCTCAAGGACTACCTCAAAACGACCCACACCAAGGGCTTTGTCCTGGGAATATCCGGCGGGCTAGACTCGTCGCTCGCCGGTCGGCTGGCCCAGCTTGCCGTCGACGAACTGACCGCCGAAGGGGTGGACGCGAACTTCGTTGCCGTCCGCCTGCCCTATGGCGTGCAGCATGATGAGCACGATGCCCAGGCTGCCCTGGACTTCATCCAGGCCAAGACCGAGTGGACGTTCAACATCTCCGCCGCAGTGGACGGCTTCGAGGACGAGTTCGAAAAAACCGTGGGCAACGGAATCTCCGACTTCCACAAGGGCAACACCAAGGCCCGCACCCGGATGATCGCCCAATACGCCCTCGCCGGCGAGCACAACTACCTGGTCATCGGGACGGACCACGGCGCGGAATCGGTCACCGGCTTCTTCACCAAATACGGCGACGGCGGCGCCGACATCCTGCCGCTGTTCGGCCTGAACAAGCGCCAGAACCGCGCGTTGCTCGCCGAGCTCGGCGCGGAGGCCCGGATCTGGGAGAAGGTCCCCACGGCGGACCTCCTCGACGGCCAGCCCGGCCGGACCGACGAGGACGAACTGGGACTCAGCTACGACACCATCGATGACTACCTCGAGGGCCACGACATCCCCGTGGCCGCAGCCGAGCTGATCGAACAGAAGTACCTCCGCACCCGGCACAAGCGCACCGTACCCGTCACCATCTTCGACACCTGGTGGAAGGAACCGGGCCGAGGATAGCGGCCGGCCGGGGGCACTTTGAACCCTCACGGGCCCGTCTCGGTCCCACCGGGCGGCGGTTCCGTGTCAATGTGCCCCGGGACGGCAACTCCGGTGCACAGCCAGGGTCTCGGCTACCGAAACCCTGCGGGATCAGAACGATCTTGCCCCGGAGGTGACCTGAGCGGCTGATGCCCAGCGCCCGCGCCGCCTCGACGAGTGCGACGCGCTCCTGGATCGCGAAGCGGAGCCGTCCCTCGGCAGCCAGCCTGGCAGCTTCCGCCACCCGCCCATCCAGCAGCCGGACCGGCGCTATTCCGGCGGCGTTCGCTTCCTGCCCGGGTACGGTGGTGACTGCCTTGACGTGTCCGCCCAGCAGGGCGACGGCGGCCGCCGTCATTTCTTCCCCGCCGACGGCGTCCACGACGGCGGTGACGCCACCACCCAGGGAGCGGACCCGCTCCACGAGCCCCTCGCCATAGGCCACGGGTTCGCGCCGAGCCCGCGCAGACAGTCATGGTTGGGCTCTGAAGCGATGCCAATGACCCGGGCGCCGAGGTCCCGCGCGATCTGGACGCTTGCCGAGCCGACGCCACCTGCCGCACCGTGGATCAGGACCGTGTCCCCCGGTCCAACCCCCAGCGGGGCCAGGATGGAATACATTCCCGGCGCGGTTTGGGCCCGCTGGCTGCCAGCGCAGCAGAGGCCGGTCGGACGCAGGGGCTGGCGGTGGCCAGCGTCAACGATCCCCTGCGGGACCCCAGTCCCATTTCAAGAAGCGACGCTGGACTCCTGGCCGGCAATGCAGCCGACCGGGGGCACTTTGGAACCCCGGTGGGCTGTGCCGGACCCAAATGCTGGCGTGTCAGTGTCAAAATGCCCCGTGACGGTCGTCTCCGCCGCACCCACACGCCCGAAGTGCCCTGCGAGGAGGTCAGGCGCCGCTGGACATGCCGGACCGCCCCGCGAGGAGGTCAGGCGCCGGTGGGCGAACGGGTCAGCAGCGTCGAGATCCGGTGTGCCTCCTCCATCAGCAGGCGGCCCAGCAGTTCCTGCCGCTCGCCCTTGAACCGTGGTTCGATTCCGGTCAGCGACAGGGCCCAGGCGGGGCGGCCGCGCTGGTCGAAGACCGCGGCCCCCATCCCCCAGCTGCCCTCCAGCACCAGCCCGGGGTTGACCGAGTAACCGGTCTGGCGCGTCGTTGCCAGGTTCTCCCGGACCAGGGCCTCGGTGTGGGCCGCCGCGAAATGGCCGGCATGCGCAGCCCAGTCCCCCAGGAGTTCCTCCTGCTCCGGCTCCGGGAGGAAGGCCATGATGGCGGTGCCGGCGGAGGCGACCCCGAGCGGGAACCGGACTCCCTCGTGCAGCACGAAGGACCGCACCGGGAAGCTGCCCTCCTCCCGGAGCAGGCACACCGTTTCGGCGCCGCGGCGGATGGAGAAGAACGCGCTTTCCCCGGTTTCCTCGGCGAGCCGGCGGAGGCTGGGCCGGGCAATGTCCTCAAGGGGGAAGCGGGCTGAAGCCACGGAACCCATCAGCAGGATCTCCGGACCCAGCACCCAGTTGCCGCTGACCGGATCCTGGTCCAGCAGCCCCTCGGAGGCCAGCGAGGAAAGCAGCCGGTGCACGGTGGGGCGGGTGAGCCCGGATTCCCGGACGAGTTCCACGAGCGGCGAACCCTCCGGTTTCCGTCCGACAATGCGCAGCAGGGCCGCGACACGGCTGACGACTTGTGCGCCCTGGACCGGTAATGAAGCCATCTTTTTCCTCGGACTTTGCGTTAGATGCACCCAGGCAATCCATATTATGGACACTCGCCAGTATACAGTCCACACTGTAAAAACGGCACTGTTGAGGCGGAAATCGTCCATTGACAGCCGCTATTTCGGCACCGTAGGCTCCAACAGCAGAGGAACAGTCCACAAAGTGGATTGGGTCAAGAACTCAATGAGGAGATGCGATGTCAAAGCTGAAATCGGGTGCGGCCGCCGCGCTGCAGGACGTACTGCGGGACGGTATGACACTCGCCGTCGGGGGCTTTGGCCTCAGCGGCATCCCGGCTGATCTGATCGAGGCCGTGCGCGACTCCGGCGTCAAAGACCTCACGGTGGTGTCCAACAACATGGGCGTGGACGGCAAGGGCCTCGGCATCCTGATCGAAGCCGGACAGGTCCGCAAGGTCATCGCCTCCTACGTGGGCGAGAACAAACTCTTTGCCGAGCAGTACCTTGCCGGCAAGCTGGAGGTGGAATTCACCCCGCAGGGCACGCTCGCAGAGCGCCTCCGCGCCGGCGGCGCCGGCATCCCGGCGTTCTACACCAAGACCGGCGTCGGCACCCTCGTCGCTGAAGGCAAACCGCTCGCGGAGTTCGACGGCGAGACCTATGTCCAGGAACGCGCCATCAAGGCCGACGTCGCCCTGGTGCACGCGCACACCGCCGACACCGACGGCAACCTGATCTACCGCTATACCGCGCAGAACTTCAACCCCGTCGTCGCCGCCGCGGGCGCCGTGACGGTGGCCGAAGCCGAAGTGATCGTGGAACCCGGCCTGCTGGACCCGAACCACATCATCACCCCCGGCGTCTTCATCCAGCGCCTCGTCCAGGCCACCGACCGAGTCAAGGACATCGAGCAGCGGACGGTTCGCCCCCGCGCCGAGTCGGCGAAAGCAGCCGAAACCGCCGACGCCGCATCCGTTCCGGCCTGAGCGCCGCCCCTACTTTCTTCAGGAGAATCATCATGGCTTGGACCCGGAATGAAATGGCCGCCATCGCGGCCGAAGAACTGAACGACGGCGACTACGTCAACCTTGGCATCGGCATCCCCACGCTGGTCGCCAACAACCTGCGCGACGGCGTCCGCGTCGTCCTGCAGAGCGAGAACGGCCTGCTCGGCATGGGACCGTTCCCCTACGAGGGCGAGGAGGACGCCGACCTCATCAACGCCGGCAAGCAGACCGTCACGGTCCTGCCCGGCGGCAGTATCTTCGACTCCGCCGCCTCCTTCGGCATGATCCGCGGCGGGCACGTCAAGGTCGCCATCCTGGGCGCCATGCAGGTTGCCGGGAACGGTGACCTCGCCAACTGGACCATCCCCGGCAAAATGGTCAAGGGCATGGGCGGCGCCATGGATCTCGTCGCCGGCACGCCGCGTGTCGTGGTCCTCACCGAGCACAACGCCAAGGACGGCACCGCCAAGATCGTGAAGGAATGCACCCTGCCCCTCACCGGGCTGAGCTGCGTTGACCGGATCATCAGCGACCTCGCAGTCTTTGACCTCGACAAGGTCGACGGCGTCCGGCAGCTCACGCTGACCCGCCTCGCCCCGGGCGTCACCGTGGAGGAACTCCGCGGGAAAACCGAAGCCCGCTTCGACGTCGCCCCATCCCTCGCCGCAACCCCCACCCTTGAAGGAGCCACAGCATGAGCCTGCGCGAACAGTTCGGTAAAGATGTCCTGCTGACCGGCTGGGGCCACAGCCGCTTCGGCAAACTCACGGACGAGACCCTGGAGTCCCTGATCGTCCAGGTCGCCACGGAGGCGATCGGCAATGCCGGGATCGAGCCGGGCCGGATCGATGAGATCTACCTGGGCCAGTTCAACTCCGGCATGATGCCGCTGGCCTTCCCGTCCTCGCTGGCCCTGCAGGTCTCGGAGCAGCTGGCCAACGTCCCCTCCACCCGGGTCGAGAACGCCTGCGCCTCCGGGTCGGCCGCGTTCCAGCAGGGCACCAAGTCGCTGCTGGCCGGGACCGCGAAGACTGTGCTCGTGATCGGCGCCGAGAAGATGACGCACGCCGGCGCCGACGTCGTCGGGGCGGCACTGCTCGGCGCGGACTACGACATGGCCGGCAAGGCCTCCAGCACCGGCTTCACCGGGCTCTTTGCCGAGGTGGCCAAGCATTACGAAAAGCGCTACGGACCGGTCTCCGATGTCCTGGGCACCATCGCCGCGAAGAACCACCGCAACGGTGTGGACAACCCGTACGCCCAGCTTCGCAAGGACCTTGGCGAGGAGTTCTGCCGGACCGTCTCGGACAAGAACCCGATGGTCGCCGACCCGCTGCGCCGTACCGACTGCTCGCCCGTGTCCGACGGCGCCGCCGCCGTCGTGCTGTCGGTCTCGCCCACGGGCGGTGCCACTGCCCCGGTGCGGCTCGCCGGCTTCGGCCAGGCGAACGATTTCTTCCCGGCTGAGCGACGCGACCCCACTGCTTTCAGCGCCACCCGGGCCTCCTGGCAGCGCGCGCTGGGGATGGCCGGCGTCGGGCTTGAGGACCTGGACTTCGCCGAGGTGCACGACTGCTTCACCATCGCCGAGCTGCTCATGTACGAGGCCATGGGGCTGACCGAACCGGGCCAGGGGGCGCGCGCCATCGAGGAAGGCTGGGTCTTCAAGGACGGCAAGCTGCCCATCAACGTCTCGGGCGGACTCAAGGCCAAGGGCCACCCGGTCGGAGCCACCGGCGTCTCGCAGCACGTCATCGCCGCGATGCAGCTCACCGGCACCGCCGGCGGCATGCAGCTGCCCACCGCCCGCCGCGCGGCCGTGCAGAACATGGGCGGGGTTGGCATCGCCAACTACGTCAGCGTCCTCGAAGCCGTCTAGCCACACCAACGCGGGGTCAGATACGGCCGATGCCGGGCGCATTGATGGACCGTATCTGACCCCGCGTTGGCCGTGTGCCCCCTGTCTTTGGTGCCGCGGTTCCCATAGGATTCCAGAGGGCCAAAATGCGTTACCGGCGGCCGCCGGACCACAAGGAGGTGGCGGATGCCCACAGGACCACCCAGTGCATCAAGCAAGTTCCGGGCGCCCGAGCCCGTCGGCCAGTGGGTTCACCGTACGAGGCTGACGGAGATGCTCCACTCGGACCGGAAACGGCGGCTCGCGTTGATCCATGCCCCGGCCGGATTTGGCAAGTCGACCCTGGCCGCCCAATGGATGGAGATCCTCGCCGCCCAGGGCCTCGTCACGGTCTGGTTGTCCGTGGACCGGGATGACAACAACACCATCTGGTTCCTGTCACATCTGCTTCAGGCAATCCGCAAAGCCCGTCCCGGACTTGACGAGGAACTGCAGCAGTTGCTGGAGGAGCGGCCCGACGACGCTGAGCAATACGTGGTTCCCGCTCTCATCAACGCCATCGATGAGGGCGGCCAGGACATCGTCATAACCCTGGATGACTGGCATCTGGTCACGGAGCCCAGAACCAGGGCGGTCGTGGAACGGCTGCTGGAAGCCGGCGGCTCACATTTGTCCTTTATCATCACCAGCCGCAACCGGTCGGGCCTGCCCCTGGGCCGGCTGATGGTGCGGGACCAGCTGATCGAAGTGGACGCCGTCGCGCTGCGTTTCGATGAAAACGAGTCCCAGGACTTCCTGGTCGGCATCAACCGGCTCGATCTGGATGCGGGGGACGTGGCCAGCCTCCACCGGACGACGGAGGGCTGGATCGCTGCGCTGCAACTGGTCTCGCTGTCCCTCAGGGACCACCGCGAGGCCTCAGACCTGATCGAGCGGCTCTCCGGCAGGCACGCGTCCATCGGTGAGTATCTCGCCGAAAACGTCCTCGACACCCTGGACCCCGAAACACTGGATTTCCTCCTGATGACGTCGGTTCCGGAACGCCTCTGCGCGGGGCTGGCGTCCGCGCTCTCAGGAGTGGAACTGGGCCAGGCCATGCTGGAGAAGATCCAGGCGCAGGATCTTTTCCTGCAACCGCTCGACGACGACGGTACGTGGTACCGCTATCACCACCTGTTTGAGGACTACCTGCGCCGCCGTCTGGAGCGCGACTTCCCGGGCCGGACCAGGGAACTGAACCTGGTCGCTGCCCGCTGGTATTCGGAAAACGGATTCCCCAGCGACGCGGTGGACCATGCCCTCGCTGCCGGGGACGTGGAGCTCGCGGTGGAGATCGTCGAACTCCGCGCGATGTGGCTGGTGGAGCACTCGAGCATGTCGACCCTGCTGGCACTTGTCGGCAAGATCCCGGCCGACCATGCGGCCGGGCAGGCCCGGCTCCAGACGGCAATAGCCTGGGCCCATACACTGCTGAACCAAGCCGGGGCGGCGCAGAGAGCCTTGAACCTGGCCGAAGCCGTGATGCCCGCGGATGCGACGCTGACCGAACACGACCGTTTTGAACTGGGCGTCGAAGGGCTCGTGGTTCAGAGCTGCATCGACATGTACGGCGACAGGGTAAATCATGTGGATGAACTGGACGGGAAGTGCTTCGCCCAGGCCGAGCTGCTCAGGCCCTGGATCGTCTCGGTGGCGGCGAACGTGTCAACGTTCAAGAAGATCCACGACAGCGAATACAGTCTCGCCTTGGAACAACAGCGCTGGGCGTCGAAGTTCCACGGCCTGACTTCGGGTCCTTTCAGCGGCGTGTACGGACACTGTTTTGCTGGTCTTGCCGCCTACGCCCTGCTCGATCTGGAACGGGTGGACGAGCACTTCACCGCGGCTGTGGAACTCGGCCGGGGCAAGGCCGGACGATACTCGCATGCGGCCCGGCTGGCGGGGGCGATGATGGGCCAGCTCCTTTATGAACGCGGCGAACTCGATAAGGCCGAGAAGTTACTGGAGGAAACCCGCGAGCTGGGTTCCGAAGGCGGGGTGGTGGACTTCATGGTGTCCACGTACGCCACGCTGGCAAGAATAAAGGCACTCCGGGGGGACACTCCACGGGCCCGGGAAATACTCGATGAAGGCGATCTGGTGGCCGACAGCCTCGGCCTGGACCGGCTCAAACTGGTCATGAATCTGGAACGCGTGCAGTTGGGAATCGGCCCGCGGTCTACCAACGAAGAACCGCGCGGTGACTTCCTGGGCGCCGCAGTGGCCCAGGAAGCGGCGGACACCATCGGACCGCGGCTGGAAGGGCTGGCGGAAACCAAGCACCAGATCCGGCTGGCCACGCAGCTGCGGTCCGCCCTGGCTGACGCCGGGCACGAGGGCCCGGCTTCCCCCAGGCAACTGGCCACGGTGGAAGGCGCCCGCCGCTTGCTGTCGCGGGCGACAGCCTATTTGGGACCGAGGGCGGAGCTTAATGCCCGTATCCTGCTGGCGGCGGCGCTGGAGCGGGCGGGGAACCGGGAGGAAGCCGAAACGACACTCTGGCCGGCCCTGGAGACGTGTTCGAGGCTGGGCCTGGTCCGGCCCGTGCTCGATGGCGGCGCAGGCTGCCTGGAGCTGGTGCGCGCGATCTCAGCCAGGCTGCGGCGCGAACCCGCCCCGGAGCAGGTCAGCCATGAGTTGCCGCGGTTCCTCAGTATCCTCGTCCGGCTGGATTCCCAGGCCAAGACCAGCCGGGATTCCGGCTGGTCTGCAGAGCCGGTCCGTCCGGTCACCGGCGCGGGCAGCATCTCCGTGCCGGAGCCGGGCCTGTCGCAACGCGAACAGACCATCCTACGTCTGGTCGAGGAGGACAGGTCCAACCGCGAAATCGCCCAGGAGCTGCATCTGGGCATCAATACAGTCAAGTGGTATCTGAAGAGCCTGTTCAACACGCTCGGCGTCAGTGACCGCCGGGCCTGTGTCATAGAGGCCCGGCGCCGGCACCTGCTCCCACCTAAGTGACCACCACGGCAGTTAGCCCAGAGTCTCCAGTCGGGCCAGCACGCCCTCCGGTGATGCGGCGCTGGGGAGCTCGCCCAGGTAGAAGTCCCCGGCAGGGAGTTCCATGTCCGGCTCCAGCCAGAACCGCGCAGGGATGTAGGCGCCGACCGCAGCCTCGCCCTGCAGACGCACCCGGTCGTCGTCGAGCTGCCCCAGCGTCCAACGGTAGTTGCCGGCAAGGTTCGCAATCGGGGTGTAGGCCTCCAGCGGGACGTGCACGCTGCAGGCGGCGCCGGCAGGCGTCCTGTTGTCCAGTAGGAGTCCGGCGATGGGCAGCCCGGCGAACGCCCGCAACCAGTCGCTGACATACATGGAGGCATTCTCGGCGTTGTCGGCGTCGAGGTCGCTGCTGTCCCCGGCGCCCGAGAAGTGGTGCGTGCCCGTTAGCCAGACCATCGGCGACGGGATGCGCAGCACCACCGGCTGGCGGGCCGTCTTGGCGAACACGTTAACGAAGTCCAGCACCGCCCGGTTGAGGTCATCGTTTGCCAGCAATGTCCTCAGCGCGAAACCTGTCCGGGATCGGGCCGCCATCTCAGTTTCGAGTCCGGTGTTGCCGGCCGTTAAATGACCGTACAGCCGGTTCAGGTCCAAGAGCGCGGCGTCGGGCCGGAGCAACCCCTGTGCCTGGGCGAAGAAAGCCGCGTAAGCAGTGGGGTTGTCCCAGGGGACGGGCCCGCCCCGAAGAATCACGGACGCTGCGTACTCGTGGTGGTCGAACAGCACCGCCTTCGGCCTTCCCGACGGAGGGGAGGCAACAACGTTGGCGAGGGTGGTGGCAGTGGAAGTGGTCATGACGTCTTTCTCCAAACATTGGCTGCTAGCGGCCTTCAGCGCCGCACCGTCCTGGCTGGGGAGGATGCGGCGCTGAAGGCTTCTTGAGGTGGGGCGTCCCAGGCCGGGACGTACCCCTGACGGGCTAGGACTTACGGTGGACAACTTCCCCGTGCTTCAATTCGAGCTCCCGGATGCGGTCCTCCAGTGCGCTGATTTTGACTTCCCTGCGGTCCGGAAGCATGATCAGCGGCAGCTTGTCGATGGTGGCTTTGACCCGTTCCGGTCCGTTGTTGGTGAAGTGGGTGGCCGTGAGCTCCTCGGTGTCGTCGCCCCAGGACCCGTAGTAGAGCAGGTCCTTCGGGGGCTCGGCTTTGACGTAGCCCTCAAGGAACTCCTTGTACGGCTTGCCGCGGGCGATCCGGGCCTGCCGTGAGTCGTGGCGCAACTGGGTGGTGGCCTCCTGGTCCACCACGAAGGTTTCAGGATCCCAGACGACGCCGTAGATGCTGGTGGCGACCTTCGGTGAAATGCGGCCGAGTTCCAGGTCCTTGGCCACCGCTTCCGGATCACGTTCCAGGACGTCGCCGTACCCGCCGCCGGAGCCCTGGGCGATCATGTACATCTCGCCGTCCTTGGCGACGTCGAACTGCAGGCCCATATGGGAGGTGGTGTACTTACCGCCCTCGTAGGGCTGCTCGTTCATGATCCGTTCCATGGACAAATCGAATTTGCTGGAGTCCTTGCGGATCACGTCGTAGATGTTGATGCCCTTGACCATGGCCAGCGGTGTCGTGCTGCAGCCGTAGCCGCCGAACATTCCGGTGACCGAGGAGAATTTCGACCCCGAGGTAACGGTCATGAAGCCCCACATCGGTGTTCCCTCGGCAGCGACGATCATCTCGTAGCCCATGCCGCCGCTGTTCTTGCCGAAGCCCTGGTTGTCGCGGACGATCCGCTTGCTGACCAGCTGCATGAAAGGAACTTCCTCTTCCATGACTTCCTGTTCAGCAGTGTCAGCCATGGCACAGAACAACGGTGAGACGGCGTCCTCACCGTCGCGGAATGCCTTGGCGCCGCCGCCCATGCCGTTGAGGTCTGCACACAGGTTTCCCACTTGGTCGCCGTGCTGGGTCAGGCCGCCCCACAGGAAGGTGTTGATCTGGTTGAACCAGGGAGCCAGGACATTGGAGAACTTCTCCGGGTTGGAGAACTGCATCTTGGCAAAGGCTGTCTGCAGGGCCGAGAATCCGCGGAATGAGGCCTGCAGCGACTGCCCCATCGGCGCATCGTAACCAGCGTCGGCCCACGTGTGCTCGTCCGAGATGATGTCGATGGGCGACATCGCCGAGGTACAGCGCGGCAGGTCTGGCCACCAGAACGCCAGGATCGCCTGCATCATCATCGATTTGACCGAGCACAGCGGGGAGTTGATGGCCCTGTTGAGGATTTCAGGTCCCGTTCCCCGCAGGTCCACGGTCATTTTGTCACCCTTGACCGTCACCTTGCAGGCGAATTTGATCAGGATGTTCTCCTTGAGCGTGGAGTCCATGAACTGGTTGAAGGACACCGTTCCGTCCGGCAGTTCGCTGATGCGGCGCTTGACTTCCTGTTCCACGTCTTCCACGGTGACGCGCAGGGCAGCGACGAAGGTCTCGACCCCGACTTCGTCGATGATGCTGTCGACGCGTTCCTGGATGCGCTGGACGGCGCCGATCTTGACCTTGAGGTCGGCCAGCTGCAGCTTGGGGTCCCGAACCGAGTGCTGCAGGAACGTCAGCAGGTCCCGGCGCAGGTCACCTTTCTCCACGATCTTGAACGGCGACATCCGGAGCCCGTCGTCGAACGGGGTCTCGGAGCCTGACGGCATTCCGCCCGGTTCGCAGGCCCCGTTTTCGCCTTCGTGAATGGTTGCGGCGACCCAGGCGATGATCTTTCCCTCGCGGAAGATCGGCATGATCATCGATTGGTCAGTGTTGTGGACGTTTCCATACCGGGCATCGTTGTGGATGAAACCGTCGCCGGGGTTGATCCCCACCGTCGGCTCGTCCTTCCAGTACTTCATGATGTAGCGGATCGGGTGGTGCAGGATCGCCGAGAACGCGATCACTCCGTGGCAGGACAGGTAGGTGACGTCCCCTTCGGCGGTGTAGATCGCCGTCGTCAGGTCCCCCCACTTGGCTCCGGGAGCGGCACCCATGGCCTCGCACATTTCGTAGCCCTCATCCAGGGCGCCGGCGAGGCGCTTGCGGATGCGGTCGACCTTGATCGGGTCCACGCCCTTGGAGATGCACTCGTCCTCGTAGGCGGAGCGGGAGGTGATCTGGTGGCTGCGCATGATGGCCGGGTCGGGGCCGAGGAAGAGGGTTGTTTCGTCCATAAACTGGTCCACCCACTGCTGCTCCTGGGCAGTCAGCGGCTGGGAAGCGTCTCCGGCCTTGTCTCCGGCTGTATCTCCGGCTCTGCCGGCTGTGCTGTTTTCATTTGCTGTAAGCGTCATTGCTGTCGAGCTCCTTCAATGGGAATAGCTGGAAGGTCTGGTGTGGATCCGTGCGGCACGGGATCAGTCTTTGAGGAACCACACGGCTCCCTGGGATGTCGGCTCCAGGCGCCAGCCCGGTTCAACCAAATACGTGGTGTTTTCCGTGGTGACGATGGCCGGTCCGTGGATGACGTGCTGGTGGTGGAGGGCCTCGGCGTCGTACACCGGGGTATCCACGGCTCCGTGGATCTTCACGAAGTGGACCTGCCGGGTGCCGACCGGGCTGGGCATGGTCCTGTCGTGTCCGGAGTCGATTGAATCAAACTTGACCACGTCCCCGTCCACATACGACGACACCCGCACGGTCTGGGCCCGGATGCCGGCCTCGGGGGCCTGGCTGCCGGCGCCGTAGCGCTTCCCGTAGATATCCGAGAACGTCCGGATCAGGTGCAGCACGTCGGCGACGCCGTTTACACGGTTGATGTCGAAGACGACGGCCGTGGTCACCAGCTGGTTGCCGTAGCGCATGTCCATTTCGAGGCTGTAGCGGATGTCGGCGGCGTCGTATCCCTGACGGATCAGGTCTTCCTTGCCCTTGGCTTCCAGCTCCTGGATGACGTTGTTCAGTTCGTCGTAGCTCTGGTAGAGGCTGCGGTCCGTGGGGTTGTACAGGACCACATGGGAGCCGCGCTCATGGATGTGGAGGGGTTTCATGTTGCCGGCGCCGCAGGCCGAAAATACCGAGGAAAAGGGCGGCGCGAGGATCCTGCGGATGCCTGCGTGATCGGCGATGCCGCAGGCGTGCAGGGGTCCGTTGCCGCCATAGGCCAGCATGGTGAAGTCTTCCGGGAGGTATCCCCGGACCCGCAACTCCTTGGCCATTCCGATCGCCATCTGCTCGTCGACCGCATTCTTGATGATCTTGGCGACCTGGATGGTGCCCATGTTCAGGTCGTCAGCGAGAACCTCGTCGATTGCGTAGACGGAACGCTTTTTGTTCAGCTTGATGTAGCCGTTGGCATAGTTGTCCGGATCCAGGTATCCCAGGACCAGGTCAGCGTCCGTGACCGTGGGGCGGAGACCGCCGCGGTCGTAGCAGGCGGGGCCGGGATCTGAGCCCGCCGATTCCGGCCCGATCTGAACCGCATGGTGGATGCGGTCATAACTGGCAATCGAACCGCCTCCCGCACCCAGGGTCAACAGGTGGATCATCGGTACCGATACCAGCCAGCGCCCGATGGTCGGCTGGAAGTCGTAGTGCTTGACTCCGCCTTCCGGGACCAGGCCGATATCGAAGGACGTGCCGCCCATGTCCGTCGAAATCACGTTTCCCAGCCCGGTGCTGTCGGCCAGGTGCTGGGCAGCACCCACGCCGGCGATGGGTCCGGAGTGGATGGTCTGCAGGGCATCCGTCGAGTTGGACTGCGCCATACCGCCCGAGTTGTGGATCACCAGCATGGGTTTGTCGTAACCGGAGGAACGCAGGTTGTTGGACAACTGCCCCAGCGCGTGGAACATGATCTCGTGCAGGAACGCGTCGACGATCGTCGACGTCGCACGGACATACTCGCCTTTTCGGCCCGATACCTGGCTTCCCAGCAGGACCGGGATGGCCCCGAGCTCGTGCGCCGGGTACTCATCCAGGATGATCTCCAGGATCTGCTGCTCATGGACCGGGTTCTCGGTCGAGTTAACCAGGGAGACCACGATCGCTTCGGCCCCGGCGTCCACGAGTTCGCGCACCTGGGTGCGGACATCGTCTTCCATCAGCGAAACGACCACCTTGCCGGCAGAGTTGATTCGCTCCTTCACCGACCGGATCAGGGCGCGGGGCACGAGCGGATCCGGGCGGGTGGCGTCAGGCATGTTCTGCTGTTTGGAAGGGTCCAGTCCTTCGCCGTAGCCGCGGCCGCGGGAGAGCGGGATGGTGTCCTCGAAGCCGTGGGTGACCAGCGCCCCCACCCGTGGGCCTTTGCCTTCGATCAGGGCGTTGGTGCCGAGCGTCGTGGCATAGCGGACGGAATCGACTTCCTTCAGGACGAGGTCCCGGTCCAGTCCGGCACGCGAGCAGGCGAGGTCGAGTGCTTCGTTGAAGCCTTGGGCCAGATTGTGGTGCGTTGTGAGCGCCTTTGCTTCAACGTACTGGTCTTCCCAGGCAAAAAAACAGTCGGTAAATGTGCCGCCGATGTCGACGGAAATTCGTTTCATGACCAGTGGTCTCCTTTATTCCAAGTACTAGCTGAACGAATGGGGGGAATGGTTGTGGGTGTTGTAGGAGCCGAGCGCCGGGGTGAAATCGGCAACCGCCTCTTCGCCGGGTCCATAGTTGATGACGACCTCAGGCTTGGTGCCCCGCTTGAGCCATGTTTCGCGGAGCGAGTCGATGTCCCACAGCATGTCCACCGTGGGCGGGTGTCCCGGGGGTACGTACTCTGTTTCCAGCTGCGTCCCGCATCCCGGGCAGTAGAACTCGAGAATCCGGCAGAACGTGGGGTCCGGAGCGAACGTGAATTCGTACTTCTCCGGGTCCAGGATGGACTGGTGGATTTCCGTGGGGTCCCGGTCGTAGACCAGTGTCCCCTCCTTGTAGTTGCCTCTTGCGTCGCCGAGGTCGTGGTTGCATACCTTGCAGTTCCACCGCTCGGAGTCGAGATCGATGATCAGATATTCCGTCATTGGAATTCGCATAACGTGTCTCACCTGTTTTCTTGCTGATGGGTGTGTGGGGTCACTTCTGGAGGGTGTCTGTGAGCATGAGGTCACCGGAGACCGTCACATCGAAGACCCATCCATGCGGCACGCGGGCCGTGAAGTAGGGGCCTTCAACGATTGCGGGACCCGCCGCCGAGGCTCCGGCCGTTTGGTTGTCCAGGTCGAAGACCTGAACCTCGTCGACTTTGTCCACGGCGGAGCGGACCTTTCGGGTGGAAGCGGCGACGGCGGGCGTCTTCGCCACCGATTCGGCCCGCCTGATCGATGCGTGCGGCAGCGCGTACCGGGCGGTCAGGGTCAGCATGGTGTTGTGGTCGCTCGTGCCGGGCTGCGGGTCGGAAGCCAGGTACGGCAGCTCGGAAACCAGTTGCCCTTCGGCGTCTTCCAGCACCACGTTCCATTCGAGCCGGCATTCGTCAATTTCGTGGCCCTCCTGGAACATGTCCCTTGTGGCCCGGGCCAGCAGGCTCGCCTTGGCCGCACCGAAGTTTTCCTCGTCCATTCCCGCGACGTTGGCCTCGTAGGTCTGCGCAATGTCGGAGAAGCCAATTCCGAAGGCTGAGAAGACCGCGGCCATCTTCGGCACCAGGACGCGGCGGACACCGGCGATCCGAGCGGCACCACACGCGCTCATCGGTCCGGCACCTCCGAACGCAGCAACTGTGGTGGCGTCCGCAGCCTCGACGTCGGCGGCGAAGGACTGCGACATGCGTGCGAAGTATGCGGCCTCCATCCGGATCAGGGCGTCATTCAGGGTGATCCCCAAAGGTTCCGCGATGACTTCGGTGATGACGGCGCGGGAGCGTTCGGCATCAAGACTGAAACCACCATCGAGGTAGGTGTCCGGATCGAGCACCCCGAGCAGCAGGTTTACATCCGTGATCGTGGCCTGCTTGCCGCCAAAACCAAAACAAGCGGGACCCGGTGCGGCGCCGACGCTCTCGGGGCCGACGGTGATGACGCCGCCGCGGACGGCGATGACGGAACTGCCTCCCACGCCGCTGGAGTGGACGTTGCTCATCTCGAATGACACCGGAACCCCCTGGATCGAGCCCCTGCGGTCCGTCGAGATGGTCGAGTTCTTGACCGAGCCGACGTCCGTGGTGGTGCCGCCGACGTCGATCATAAGAACGTGCGCGAGTCCATAGGCCTCCGAGAGGGCCTTGGTTCCTTCCAGGCCACCGCGGGGACCGGACGAGTAGGTCTTCAACGCGACGGACTTGGCGACCCGGGACGATGCTCCGTCATTGCGGTAGATGAGGAGCGGGTTCTTGACCTTGTGGTCCCGCAGCCGGTGCTCGGTGCTGTAGAGAAACCGTTCCATGGTCGGGTGCAGGAAGGAGTTGATGATTCCGGACCACACCCGCCGGGCCTGGACGGTGTCGGGCGTGAATTCCCAGGAGAACAACATGGGGACCGAGCCCAGCAGATGCCGGGGGAACTTCCGGAGAAGGACGCCTTTGACTGCCTTTTCCTTGTTGCGGTCCGCCATGGCGATGACAAGCCGTGCGGCGCCGTCGGTCGTCAGCCGGTTGACGTGCTTCACAATTTCCTGGGCGAGCTCCTCCACGTCCTGTCCAGCGTTGATGACAGCCACCCGCGTGCCGACGAGGTCTTCAAACAGCTCAGCTGCGGCCCCGCCAGTGCGGAGTTCGCCGGCCAGCGACGGGCTGTCTGTGAGGATGCCGATCCGGGGACCCTTGCGCTCCACCAGAGCGTTGGTTCCCTGGGTGGTGGAGTACCGGATGTGACGGGTGGAGTGCAGGAGCCCGGGGAGGTCCTCTTCGCCGAAGATTTCCCTGGAGGCTTTGGCCATGCCGTCGAAGAGACACTGGGAGAGGTCAAATGGCGTCGTGAGAGTCTTCGTGAACGAAAAATTCTCACCGTCCCAGACACAAATATCGGTCAGTGTCCCACCGTTGTCGATGTTAATGAGCCGTTCCATTGATACTCCTTTGTATGTTGAGGCGCGGTGACACCAGCGGCGTATTCCTCACTTGCGACTGTGATCCAAGCCACATTGAGGACTGGTTTCAGTGTCGCTCAGCAGCCGGAGTGGCCCGCAACCACCTGACCGGGTGGACTATTCGGGGCGTGGGCGGCTACCCGGGTGGCCGGAGGCCTGCGAAACCCAACGCGGAGTCACATACGGCCCATGCCGCGCGGCTTAATGGGCCGTATCTGACCCCGCGTTGGCAGTAGACTCCCGGCATGGGATCCGTCGATGACGCGCTGGCCGCCCTGCCCGAACCGGCCCGTGATGCCCTGCAACGGGTCATCGCGGTTGCGCGGGCAGCAGGCCCCGACGCCGTGGATGGCGTCAGCTACGGGATGCCCGCACTGAAGGTTCGGGGAAAGCCCCTCATCGGTGTCACGGCGAGCGCCAAACACCTCTCGGTCTTCCCGTTCTCGGCCGAGGTGGTGCAGGCAGTCGCGCACCGGCTTGAGGGTTACTCGGTGTCCAAAGGGACCATCCGGTTCACGGCGGACCACCCCGTCCCGCCGGAAATCGTGGCGGAGATCGTCCGGCTCCGCCTCCTGGAAATCCCCTAGACTCGACTCAATCCGCGACCGCAATCTGAGGAGCCCCCATGCGCGCCACGATCATCCACGCCCCCGGTGACATCCGCGTCGAAGACCGCGACTACCCCACCGTCGAGTTGCCCACCGACGTCGTCGTGAAGGTCACCGCGTCCTGCGTCTGCGGCTCGGACCTGTGGCCCTACCGAGGCGTACGGCCCACGCGCAAGCCCACCGCGATCGGCCACGAGTTCATTGGGACCGTGGAGAGCATCGGCTCCGGGATCACCAGCCTGGCGGTCGGTGACCTCGTAATCGCGCCGTTCGTGATCAGTTGCGGCGCCTGCCCCCAGTGCCTCAACGGTGTCACCGTGGCCTGCGCGCATCTGGCCGGCTGGGGCGGCAGGGACGATAGCGGTCACAAAATCGACGGCGGCCAGGGCCATGCGGTCCGCGTCCCGCTGGCCGACGCCACCCTGGTCAAGGTCCCCGGGATCAGCGAACCCGATGATGCCCTCCGGAACAGCCTGTTGACGCTGTCCGATGTGATGGCGACAGGGCACCACGCGGCCCTCGCCGCGAAGGTCGGCCCGGGCCGGACGGTCGTGGTGGTCGGCGACGGCGCCGTCGGGCTCTGCGGAGTGCTGGCCGCCAAGCGGCTCGGCGCGGAACGGATCATCGCGATGTCCCGCCACGCCGACCGGCAGGCGATCGCCCGCGAGTTCGGGGCCACCGACATCGTGGAGGAGCGCGGGGACGACGGCGTCGCCCGGGTCCGCGAACTCCTCGGCGGAGTGCTCGCCGATTCCGTGCTCGAGTGCGTCGGGACCCAGGAATCCATGGATCAGGCGCTGCACAGCACGCGCCCGGGCGGGGCGCTGGGCTTTGTCGGCGTCCCCACCGGCGGCGGTGGAGTGCCGCTGCGCTATCTCTTCGACACGAACATCTCCATCGGCGGCGGCATGGCCCCCGCGCGGACCTACATCCCGGAACTGCTGGCAGACGTCCTCGCCGGTACGATCAATCCGGGCCGCGTGTTCGACGTTGTGATGCCGCTGGAGGAAGCCGCCGAGGCCTACCGCGCCATGGACGAACGACGCGCCATCAAGGTCCTGCTGACCCCCTGACGGCACGCCCGACGGCGGCGGGCCGGGAAACGGCGCGGGTCCCCGTAACACCCTGGCACGCCGGCCTGTACCGGCCTTTGCCCAAGCCCTTGTCCTGGCCCGAGCGTTGGCTCTTGTAGTCCCAGATCACGGGGTCTAGCGTGAAGCGCATCAGCATCCGCCGCCCGTCGAGGAGCCGTCATGGCAAGGTTCGTGCAGATCATCGAATTCCAGACCTCGCGCATCGAGGAAATTGAAGCGCTCGGCCAGCCGTCCAGGACCGAGGGAAGCACCCCGCCCACCTTCCGCCGGATCCTTGCCACCGCGGACCGGGACCGCCCCGGAACGTATCTCACCATTGTCGAATTCGATTCCTACGATTCGGCCATGGAGAATTCCGCACGGCCCGAGACCTCGGACTTCGCGGCACAGATGGCGGCACTCTGCGACGGGCCACCGGTGTTCCGCAACCTTGACGTGATGTGGGAGGACAACGGCAGTCCAGTGGACCTTCCGTAGCTGCCGGCCATGGACACTGCACCTTCTGCCCCATCGGTAGACGTATCCGCGGAAGAACACCTGGTGCTGGATCTCGGCGGCACGGGCGATGCGCCTCTACGGCTGATAGGAGGCAAGGCCCTGAATCTGGGCAAACTGATCGCGGCTGGATTGCCAGTGCCGCGCGGGTTCTGCCTGACCACCGTCGCCTACGAACTCGCGGCACCGCCAGGACTGGATGCCGTCGCGGCCGAGCTCGACACCCTGGGATCCGCGGCCGGAACCGACGCCCTGGTGGCCGGGGCAGCGGCAGGCACTCTGACGCTGCGCGCGGTTGCCGCGCGGGCCCGGGCACTGATCGCGGAGGCGCCGATCCCGCACGCGGTGGATGCCGCCGTCCGCGCCGCCTACGCCGGACTGGGGGGAACCCTGCCGGTGGCGGTCCGTTCCTCGGCCACGGCGGAGGACCTGCCCTTCGCCAGTTTCGCCGGCCAGCAGGACTCCTTCCTGGATGTCGTCGGCGCCGATGGCGTGGTCGAGGCGGTCCGGCGCTGCTGGGCGTCCCTGTGGAGCGACCGGGCGGTGGCCTACCGGTCCGCGAACGGGATCAGCAACCGAGAGGTCGGGCTCGCCGTCGTCGTCCAGGCCATGGTCGACGCCGCCACGGCCGGGGTGCTGTTCACCGCCAATCCGGTCACCGGGACCCGGACGGAGACTGTCATCAACGCGAGCGCGGGCTCTGGGCAGGCCGTGGTCTCCGGAGCGGTCAACCCGGACCAGTTCGTGCTGGAGACAACCTCGGGACGGGTCAAGCGGCGGACCCCGGGAGGGACGGAGCCCGGACGAAGCCCTGGCCTGGACGACCCCCGGCTGCAGGCACTCACGGCGCTGGGCGACACCGTCCAGCGCCTGTTCGGGTCGCCGCAGGACATTGAGTGGGTGATCGACGCCGGCGGCAAGGTGTGGCTCACCCAGTCGCGCCCGATCACCACGCTGTATCCGCTGCCCGACCCCGCGCCCGAAGACGCCGCAGCGGGCGCCGCGGCCCCAACCCGGGTGTATTTGTGCGGCACCCTGTTCCAGGGCCTGACCCGGCCGATCACGCCGATGGGGCTGGCCGTCCTTGAGGTGATGCGGAACAGCAAGGGGCCCTGGCGGTATGTCAACCCCGGGCTGCGGATGTTCGTGGACCTCACGGCCGTGGTCCGCAACCAGTCCGGCCGCGCCTATCTGCTGCGGATGCTCCCACTTGCGGACGGCAGGTCCGGCGCCGTGCTGCCCGCGCTGCTCGAGGATCCGAGGTTCGGCATTATCGAACACTCGCTCCTGCGTTCCCTCCGCAAAACCGGGGCCAGGCGAAGCCTCCCGCAACCGCCCCGGCGCACCGGCAGCACCGAAAATTCAGCCAGCCTTGGTCTTATCCTGCGGCTCTTTCCCGCCATGATCCGGTCCGCTGTCCAGCCGGCCGCGGAGCTCCGACGGGCAAAGTCGTTCGGGAAACAGCTCGAATCCGGGCTCCACCTGGCGGAGCCTGCCAGCCCCGCCCAGCGGCTCGACTACACCGAGCAGATCATGGCCCGGACGGTTAACGGGCTGATCCAGGCCACGCTGCCGGGCCCGTCCCTTGGCTACATCATGCTGGCCGTGGCCCGCAGGCTGTTGCGCGGCATCGCGCCAGCCCGGGAGCTGGAGGCTGTCCTGCGCGGACTCCCGCACAACATCACGACCGAGATGGACCTGGAACTCTGGCACCTGGCCGTCTCCATCGGCGACGACCCCGTGTCGCGGGAGGAATTCCTGACAAAACGTCCGGAGGAGTTGTCCGAAGACTACCTCGCCGGCAGACTGCCGCCCCAGGCGCAGGCAGGAGTCCGCGGTTTCCTGGCCCGCTACGGCCACCGTGCCGTGGCGGAAATAGATCTGGGCATGCCCCGCTGGTCCGAGCAGCCCGCCCACATCCTGGGCATGATCTCCAACTACCTCCGCGTCGAGGATCCGGAGCAGGCACCTGACCGGCAGTTTTCCCGGGCAGCCGAACATGCCGAGGAGCGGATCCGCAGCCTGGTGGACCAAACGCGGGTCCGGAGCCCCCTGCGCGCCCGGGCCCTGGAGCTGAGCCTGCGCCGGGTGCGGCAACTGGCGGGACTGCGCGAACTGCCCAAGTTCTACATCGTGCTGGTGCTCGGCGAAATGCACCGGCAACTGCTGCGGATCGGTGCCCACCTGGCCTCCACCGGCACCATCGCGGCCGCCGACGACGTGTTCTTCCTCGACTTTGACGAGGTCCGGGTCGGCCTGCGCGGCGCGGACCTGCACGGCATCGTCGCGGACCGCCGCCGGCTGTACAACGTTGAACTCCGACGCCGGCACATCCCCCGGCTGCTGCTGTCCGACGGCACCGACGTCGAGGCCGCAATGATGGCCAAGGCACCGGCGCCCGGCGGCCTGACCGGAACACCCGCCTCGGCAGGCACCGCAACCGGACGTGTCCGGGTAATCCTGGACCCCGTGGGCGCCCACCTGGAACCCGGCGAAATTCTAGTGGCCCCCTCAACCGACCCCGGCTGGACCCCGCTGTTCCTGACAGCCGGCGCGCTCGTTATGGAAATGGGCGGGGTGATCTCCCACGGAGCCGTGGTGGCCCGCGAGTACGGCATCCCGGCAGTGGTGGGCGTTCCGGACGCCACCACGCGGCTGCGTACCGGCCAGACGGTCACGGTCGACGGCGCGTCCGGCACCATCCGCGTGGAGCCGTAATCCCGCATTTGCGCCGCCGCCGGCGGCCGGGTTCGAGCCAGGCCAGGCTGCCCTCACAGTTGTGGCACAGGTGTGCCAGATAGAATCAGTCCATGACCATACCGGCCCGCCAGCCAACGCGGCACGAGTCGTCCATTCGGTTGTCGGGGCCACGGCCGCCGCACCAGTCCGGCGGGACTTTCACGCTGGCCCGGAAGGCCAGGGGCGTCCTGCGCCGGGTCCCGGTGTGGACCTGGCGGGTGCTGATGCACTCGGTGAAGGCCAGCGAGAACTCCCGCTTCAATGTCGACCCGATTACCGGCGTGGAGTACTGCCACGACATCGATTTTGTCGGCGACGGCATCCGGGCGCACCGCCTCGATGTCATCACCCCGCTTCCCGCCGGCACCGCAGTCACCGGCACCGGCCCGGCGGCGGAGTTGCTGCCGGTTTACGTGTACTTTCACGGCGGCGGCTGGACGTCCGGGGACAAGGCTTCGCTGACCAAGTACTGCGCGAGCCAGGCCGAGGGCGGCATGGTGGTGGTCAACGTGAACTACCGGAAGGCGCCGCGTTTCCAGATGGCGCACGTCCTGGCGGATGCCAATGCCGCACTGGCCTGGGTCCGGCAGAATATCGCCGGTTTTGGCGGCGACGCGTCACGGATCGTGCTGGGCGGCGACTCCGCAGGAGGGCAGATCGCGGCCCTCCTGACCGCGGCCAGTTTCCGGCCGGAACTGGCACGGCACCACGGCCTGACGCCGGCGGTGCCGGCGTCGGATTTCAAGGGCCTGGTCCAGCACTGCAGCGTAGTGGACTTCTCCATCTTCTTCGAAAAGGGCTTCGTGCTGAGCCTGAACTTCATCCGCATGCTGGTGCCCGGCCGGAACCGCGGCATCGGCCGGCTTGCTGCGCTCCGCCAGGGGGCGGGTTTCCTCTCGCCGATCGAATGGCTGGATTCCCGCTTCCCGCCGGTCTTTGTGACCACCTCGGAACGGGACTTCTTCTACGCCGCCAATCTGAATTTCATGTCCCGGCTGCGCGAACACTCCGTCCCCGTGGACAGCCTCATCTACGGCTGGGACAGCCCCAACACCGAACACACCTGGCAGCAGGACTTCCGCTACCCGGAATCCCAGGAAGTGTACCGGCGGCTCCATGCGTTCGTTCGCAAAGTAGCCCCGGCACCGGCAGCCTAGGCACCGCCACTCGTGCCGGATCCGCCCCGGCCAGCCCACGGGGCTATGTTTAGTCCATGGTGTCTGCCGGCAGCAACGCACGGAACAATCCGGAATCTGAAGGTTTCGGATCGGCGCTGGTGGACGAAGCCGCCCGCCGGGATGCCGCGCTGGGTGACGTGGACTGGGCGGCCCTGCCCGACGGCGCCGTGCGGGGCACCTTCGATGCCCCCAGCGGAAAACTGGCCACCCTCTCCATGGGCACCCCGGGAAACCCGCGGGTGTTCCTCATCCCCGGGGCCACCGGATCCAAGGAAGACTTTGTGCTGATGCTTCCCGAGCTCGCCGCGGCCGGGTATTTCGTGCTGAGCTGTGACATTGCCGGCCAATACGAATCCGCCGCGGCTGGCCCGGAAAACCTCGTGCCGCCCCGCGCCCACTACGACTACGATCTGTTCACCAATGACCTGATCGCCATGCTCGACGCCGAAGAAGGCGCCGCGCACGTCGTCGGATATTCCTTTGCCGCGATCGTCGCCCAGTTGGCCTTCTCCCGGCGCCCGGAAAAGTTCCGCAGCCTCACGCTTCTGAGCTGCCCGCCCGAACCCGGCCAGGCCTTCCGGGGAGTCCAGCGCATCGGCCGGTTCAGCGCCTGGGCCAGTCCCCGGGTCGGCGCTGCCCTGATGATCTGGGGCATCCGCATCAACGTCGTGCACGTCCCGCCCAACCGGATCCGGTTCGTGAAATACCGGTTCCGCTTCACCCGTCGTAAATCCGTGAGTGACATTTTCGGACTGATGCAGCGTGCGCCCGATCTGCGAGCGGCCCTGGCCGCCGCGTCGCTGCCGAAGTTCGTCGCGGTCGGCGAGCACGATCTCTGGCCGCTGGTGTTGCACCGCCGCTTCGCACAGTCGATTGGGGCGCGGATCGCGGTCTACCGGGGCGGGCACAGCCCAAGTGAGACCTCGCCGCACCAGATGAGCCGGGACCTGATCGCGCTCTACGGGTCCGTCTAACGCGGGTGGTCGCGTTCCCACTGGCGACGGCGGCGGCGGCGCCGGAACGGGCCCTCTTGCTGAAACTCGACCCGGAATGTTGTCCACGCCATCGCCAGCCTCCGGCCGACGGAGTGCCGGTTCGCCAGCGGCCGCACGGAGAGACCTGCACCCGCAGCGAGAGGTCGCCGATCACCGTGACTTCCGGCGGGATCTGGTAGGAAATGTCCAAATCATCGTGGACGAGCGGGAAGCCCCGGTGGACGGAGCCGCGGATGCGGTCCCAGACGTCCGACCGCATGGCGAAGTTCGAGCCAAACAACGGCGGATGCCCCAGCAGCCAGCCAATGGCCCAGAAATATCCGGCGATGTAGACGCTCCGGCCCACCCAGCGGGCGAAGCTGCTTTCCCCATAAAAATCCCCCGGGCCGGATACCGCGGACAGCGGGCCGGCCTCCTCCAAGATGCATGCGACCCGTTCGAGCCAGTCCGCGGGTGGAACCGAGTCCGTGTCCAGCCTGGCAATCAGTTCGAAGCGGGCTTCATCGAAACCGTGCGCCGTGCAGGCGGCGATCCCCGGGAGATCGACGGCGATCCGCCGGGCGCCCAAGGCGGCGCAGATCTGAGCGGTATCGTCCGTGCTGCCGTTGTCCACGACCACGATTTCGTCGGCCGGACGGGTCTGTCGGGCGAGTGCGGCAAGGCAGACGGCGAGCATGTCGGCATCGTTCCGGGTGGGGATAACCACCGAGATTGTTGTCATGTTGCCCCGACTCTAGTCCCGTGACACGAGGAAATGCCCCCGTTGGCCTCTTGCACCGCGGCCCCCGGCCCCGTAGGTTGGGCAACAGCGGACGAATGTCTCCGCAGCCGTTGGCCTCCGGGCCGCCGGAGATCAGCAGCATTTCAGAAGGATATGGCATGGCTACAGGCACAGTTAAATGGTTCAACGCCGAAAAGGGTTTTGGCTTCATTGCCCCGGATGACGGGTCAGCCGACGTTTTCGCCCACTACTCGGCAATCGCCAGCAGCGGCTACCGCTCGCTGGATGAGAACCAGAAGGTAGAGTTCGACGTCACCCAGGGCCCGAAGGGCCCGCAGGCCGAGAACATCCGCCCGCTCTAAGTACTCCGGATAGCAGCACCGGCCAGCCGGCCGCCATGCTTTCCCCAAAACCACAAACGCCCCCCTCGAGGATTCCTCGGGAGGGGCGTTTGTCGTTGCTGGCGTGGCGGGTCCCGCCGACGTGGACCCGCGGCTGCCGGGTCACATCGGGGTTTACCGCGAAGAAGCAGCCGATGTGTACAGGTCGGTGGATAAACGCCGTGCCATCAAGGTGCACGCCGTGGACGGCCTCAGCAGGCGTCCGCTTCCGAGTTGAGGTCTCTCCCCCTGGTTTCCGGTGCAAAGTACCCGGATATCCAGCCGATTGCCGCGTAACTCATAAGTATGGCGGCAACCGGAATCCAACCGGGGCCGGTGGCAGCCACCACAGCAGCGGCAATGATGGGACCCAGCCCGCCGGACAGCACCGATCCCACTTCCTTGACGGTGGTCATAAAAGAGAACCTGCGCTTGGAACCGAACATTTCCACCAGCCAAGTGGACTCCACGCCGTACATATTGGGGATGGGGCCGCCAATGTAGATCACGAACACCAGTGCCACCAGTACCGGGTTCCGGGTTTCGATGAGGAGCATGGCCGGAATCGTGAAGGCAAACTGGAACGCTGAAAGCCACAGCCATACTATTCTGCGGCCGAACCTGTCCGTGAGCCTGCCTGTCAAAAGGACTGTGGCGATTCCCATTACCGAACCGAGCATGACGCCCGTGGTGACCACGTTGGCGTCCATCTTGACCACGGACACGGTCCATCCGATAAGGAAGCCCTTCACCAGGTACACCGAGCCGTTCTCCCCCAGCTTGATGCCCAGAGAGACGAGGAACGGCTTCCTGGCATCTGCTACATCCCGCCACACGCCCTGCTGCTTCACTTCCGTACGCAACGCCGCCCGGCGTTCCTTGATTTTCTCGAAGACCGGGGATTCGCTGATGGAGCGCCTCAGGTACAAGGCCACCAGGGTGGTGACGATGCTCAGCAGGAACGGAATGCGCCAGCCCCAGCTCAGGAACTGGTCTTTGGGAAGTTGTGAAAGCAGCAGCCACATGGTGCTGGCCAGTAGGACGCCCGTCGCCGTCCCCATCGCCACCACCGCGCCGTAAAAGCCACGGCGTCCGTTGGGCGCGGACTCCACCAACAGCAGCGAAGCGCCCGATAGCTCCGCGCCGGCGCCGAACCCCTGTATCAACCGCAGCAGCACCAGCATGATCGGCGCCCCCACGCCGATCTGGGCGTACGTTGGCAGTAGGCCCATGCCCAGGGTGGCCACCCCCATCATGGCCAGAGTGATGATCAGGACAGACTTCCGGCCGTACCTGTCACCCAGATAGCCAAAGTAGATACCGCCCAGGGGACGGACTAAGAAACCTGAGCCGTAGGCTGCGAAACTGGCCAGTAGTGCCATGGCCGGGTCCGCGTTCGGAAAGAACAGCGGCCCGAAAACCAGGGCGGCCGCCAGGGTATAGAGCGTGAAATCCATATATTCCAGCGCCGAGCCAAGCCACGACGAGATGGAGGTGCGGCGGAGTTCAGCCGGAGAAACGTTCGGCTCCGGGGCGGTAGTCCGCGTTGTTGAGACCGTATTTCTTAGCTGCATATTTTCTGTAACCACGGAGGATCTCCCTAGTGACGAGCCAGTTAGCAGGCTCTGCCGTAACGTCATTGTTCGGATGTTGCCCGTACGAGATAGGGATCCACCTCGGGGGCGGTACTGTGTTGCTGCCTTGCGTCCTGCCGTCGGGTCACTCCCGCAGCAGCGCCACCGTCTCCGCGATGCAGGCAGGTTTGGCCGAGCCTTCCAGATCGATCTCGTGCAAGAAGACCAGTTGCCGCCCGTGTGCCGTGGCGGTCACGGATTTAAGGGTGAGCCGGTCCCGGATGCACGAATTGACCGTGGCCGGAGCCGGGAACCTGACTTTGTTCAGCCCGTAGTTGATCAGCATCGCCGCACCTTGGACCCTGTACACCTGTGCCGCAAGGTACGGCAGCATGGACAGGCTCAGGTATCCGTGCGCCACCGTGGCGCCGAACGGTCCGCGGGCTGCCCGCGCCGAATCAAGGTGTATCCACTGATGATCCAGCGTGGCGTCCGCAAACGCCTGGATCTGTTCTTGCTGCAGCTGGTGCCAGCCGCTCACCCCGAGCTCCTGGCCCACGGCACCCTCAAGCTCCGCGGCGTTTTCAAAAACCCTCATCTCACACCCTTTCCATTAGCATCGCGACGCCCTGGCCAAGGCCCACACACATCGTGGCCAGGCCCCGGGAGGCGTTTTCTCGTTCCATCCGGCCCAGTAGCGTGACCACGATCCGTGATCCCGAGGAACCCAGCGGGTGCCCCAAAGCGATCGCGCCGCCGTCGCTATTTACTGTGCCTTCATCCAGTCCCAGCAAACGCATGCAGGCCAGCGACTGGGAGGCAAAAGCCTCGTTAAGTTCGACGGCGCCAATACCGTCAAGCGTCCAGCCCGCCTTCGCAAGTGCTTTCTGCGTTGCCGGTACCGGCCCAAGGCCCATCACTTCCGGGGCAACGCCGGCCGCCTGGCTGGTGACTATCCTTGCCCGCGGCGTCAGCCCCCAGCGCGCAACGGCCTCGCCGCTGGCCACCACAACGGCCGACGAGCCATCGTTGAGGGAACTCGAATTTCCGGCCGTTACAATGCCGCCAGGCTTAACAATGGGCCGCAGGGCGGCTAGCGCTTCCAGATCGGAACCGCGCCGCGGCCCCTCATCCGTGTCAACGAGCGTCTGCTCACCCCGGCGGCCGGGGACGGGCACCGGCACAATCTCATCCCGGAACCGGCCGGCGTCGATCGCGGCAAGCGCCCGGTCATGGGAGCGCAACGCAAAGGCGTCCGCCTCCGCACGGGAGACGCTCTCCCGTTCCGCAACTTCCTCAGCTGTTTCAGGCATGCTCAACGTGGCCTTGGGCCGGTCCTTCATCCGCGGATTGACGAACCGTGCGCCGATGGAGGTATCCGCGAATTCGCCGGGTTTGGCGAAGGGCCTGTCTGGTTTGGCCATCACCCAGGGCGCCCGGGTCATGGATTCCACCCCTCCGGCCACCACGATGTCTGCGTCACCGTTACGCACAGCCTGGGCCGCCATGCTGATAGCGGTCAGCCCGGAGGCACAGAGGCGATTGACGGTGACGGCGGGGACCGTATCGGGAAATCCAGCCAGCAGTACCGCCATCCGCGCGACGTTCCTGTTGTCCTCGCCCGCCTGATTCACGCAACCCAGGATCACTTCGTCGACGCAGGATGCATCCAATCCGGCCCTGGCCACGGCCGCCCGAAGCACCAGGGCGGCCAGATCGTCCGGCCGGACTCCGGAGAGGACGCCTCCGTAGCGGCCGACGGGGGTGCGGACGCCGCCGACGAGAAATGCTTCCGTCATCAGCGGGCGCCGCCATTGATATAGAGCGTCTGGCCCGAAACGTAAGAGGAGTCATCGCTGGCGAAGAAGGCGACGGCAGCGGCGATCTCCTCAGGCTGGCCGACGCGTCCCAGCGGGGTCCGGGCCGCCACTGCTTCCTGGTGCTGGGACGGGCTGCTGCCAACGCGCTCCGCTGTTGCCGCCGTCATGGACGTGGCAATGTAGCCGGGTGCCACGGCGTTGACATTGATGTTGAACGGGCCCAGCTCAATGGCAAGCGTGGACGTCAGGCCCTGGATGCCGGCTTTGGCGGCGGCATAGTTGGCCTGGCCGCGGTTTCCCAGCGCGCTGCGGCTGCTCAGGCACACGATTTTGCCGTACTTGGCCGGCACCATGTACCGCTGCGCAGCCCGGGAGCACAGGTAGGCGCTGGTCAGGTTTGTGGTGAGCACGGTCTCCCATTCCGGGAGGTTCATCTTGAAGAAGAGATTGTCGCGGGTGATGCCGGCATTATTCACCAGGATGTCCAGGCGGTCGAACTCGCTGTGGATTTCTTCGAATACCCGGTCAACGGCGGGCTCGTCCGTCACGTCGCAGGTGGCGGCAACGGCCTGGCCGCCGGCTGCCACCACCTCCTGGTGGGCGGAAATCTGCTGCGCTGTTGCCTTGGCGCCGTCCGCGTTGAGGTCCAGCACCACTACGGTTGCGCCCTCGGTGGCGAGTCTCAGTGCGGTGGCGGCGCCGATTCCCTGCGCGCCGCCGGTGACAATTGCCACCCTGTCCTTGAATCTGCTCATGGCTATTCCTTCGTTTGCGTTTGCGTTCGGGTTTTGTGTTTGGGTCCGGGTCTAGCTGAAAGCCGAGATCCCGGTGATTTCACGGCCCACCAGGAGGGACTGGATGGAATCGGTGCCCTCGTAGGTGGAGACCACTTCCATGTCCGTCATGTGCCTTGCCACGTGGTTTTCCAGCAGCACGCCGTTTCCGCCGAGCATGTCCCTTGCTTCGGAACAGATCCAGCGTGCCTTCTGTGCAGTGTGCATCTTGGCCAGGGAGGCCATAGGACCGGTCATGCGGCCGTCCTCGGCCAGCACCGCCAGCCGGTGGCAGATCAGCTGCATGGCGGTCAGCTCGGCCAGCATGTTGGCTAGTTTGTTCTGCACGAGCTGGAAGCTGGCAATCGGCCGGCCGAACTGGTGGCGGGATTTTGAGTACCCCACTGCCGCTTCGTAGGCCGCGATTGCGTGACCCAGCGATTCCCAGGAGGCACCACTGCGGGTGGACGTCAGCACCCGGGTCACGTCCTTGAAGGAGTGGCATTCAGTGAGCCGGTTCTGTGCGGGAATCCTGACATTTTCCAGGGTGATGTCCGGCTGCAGGATGGCGCGCTTGCCGATCTTGCCGGTGATCACCTCGGTGCTGTATCCCGCCGGGTACGTGTCGTCCTCGTTCTTTTCCATCACAAAGGCCTTGACCTTCGAGTCGTCCTCATCCCGGGCAAAAATAATCACGACGTCGGCCATGCTGGCATTGCCGATCCAACGCTTGCGTCCGCAGATGATGTAGCTGTCACCCTCGCGCCGGGCGCTCGTTTCCAGCGCCACCGAATCGGACCCATGGTCCGGTTCGGTCAGCGCGAAGGCGCCGATCTTTCCCAGTGCAGCCATGTCCGGGAGCCAGCGCTCCTTCTGTTCCTGGCTGCCCAGCATATTGATGGTGCCCATGGCCAGACCGGACTGGACGCCCAGGAAGGTGTTGACTGACCCGTCACCACGGGAAATTTCGGTGGCCACCATCCCGGCGGCGAGCCGGCTCAGTCCTGGGCAGCCGAAGCCCTGGATGGTGGATCCGATGATTCCGAGCGCCGCCAACTTGGGAATGAGTTCGAATGGGAACTCTGCCCGTTCCCAGTAGCCATTAATGACGGGCCATAGATCCTTGTCCACGAAATTCCGGACTCTGCCCCTCAGTTCACGCTCCTCAGCGGTGAGGAACTCGTCCATCAGGTAGAAATCCGTGCCGATTTCGGCTTGGTCCGGTGTGATCACGTCTGCTCCATTGGATTGCGGGTGGAAAGTTGGTGCACTTGTGTTTGGAAGCCTTCAAGCCAACGCCGGACAGGTTCCCCAAGCGGCCGCGGAGCTCCGGTTTCCGGACTGACCGAAACGAGTACCGTACGTCCGTCCACAGCAGGCAGGCCGCATTGTGTGGCCGCGCAGTTGAGGGTGAAGGAAGACGAACCAATCCTGGTAACCCAAAGGTCCACGGTCAGGTCCTCGCCATGGGTCACCGGTCTTCGGTAGTTCAGCTCGAGCGCTGCCACCACTGTGGGAGCGCCCGCTGGCCATGGATGCCCCGGCATGCCGGACCGCCAACGGATCCTCGATTCCTCCAGGAGCGTGACAACGGCGGCGTGGTTAACATGCCCGTTGAGATCCTGGTCAGCCCAGCGCGGGGAGACGTTGGTTCGAAACGGTTCAGGCATTGGCCATGGCTTTCTGCTGCTGGAGCCAGCCGCGGACCAGTTCCGAGCCGTTGTTCAACTCCGGCGGAGCCAGCTCATAGTCAACGGGCGTTCGGGAATAGGCCACTGGATGCCGGACCGTTGGAATCTTTCGCGATCCGGTGCCCGCGAGAACCACCGGCTGCAGGCCGAGCCGCTCCGCAAATTCGATGCCCCCGCGGACGTCCTGAATGGGGGCACACGGCAGTCCTGCCTCGGAGAGCTGCGTGAACCATTGATCGGCAGACTGGGTGGCCAGCCGGTTGTGGAGCATCTCGCGGAGCTCGTCCCGGTTGGCATTGCGCTTAAGCGTCTTGGCGAACTTCGGGTCCTTGGCCACTTCCGGCATTGCCAACGCTTCACAGAGTCTCGCGAACTGGGCATCGTTGCCGGTGGCAATGATGATCATGCCGTCACCCGTCTGCATGGGGGCGTAGGGGTACATGCTGGGGTGCTCGTTTCCCATCCGGGTTGGCACCACGCCCCCAGTGACGTAGGCCGCGGACTGGTTCACCATGCCGGAAAGGGCGGAGTTCAGGAGGTTCAGTTCCACCAGCTGACCTTCGCCGGTCTGGTCCTTGTGGTGCAGGGCGCCGAGAATCCCGATGGCTGCGTGCAGGCCCGTGATGACGTCGAAGAGGGCCATTCCGGCCCGAAACGGTTGGGTGTCCCGATCCCCGGTGAGGCTCATCATGCCCGAGGCCGCCTGCACCAGCAGGTCGTAGCCTGGAATATGGGCTCCGCCGCCGGTCCCGAACCCGGTAATCGACGCGTAGATGATCTCCGGGTTCAGCTTCGCCGCGGTGGGGTAGTCCAGCCCAAGCCGTTCCATGTTGCCCGGCTTGAAGTTTTCAATCATCACATCGGCGGCTTTCACCAGATCCCGGGCGACCTCAAGGTCTTCGGGGTCCTTCAGATCAAGGGCAATGGAGTGCTTATTGCGGTTCACGGACAGGAAGAAGGTGGCTTCGCCGTCGCGTACCGGCGGCATGTAGGTACGGGTGTCATCCCCCTCCGGACCCTCTACTTTGATCACTGTGGCCCCCATGTCTGCCAGGAGCATAGTGGCGTAGGGGCCCGCCAGCACGCGGCTGAAATCTGCTATGACGATCCCGCTGAGCGGGCCGGAACCAGAGCGGCCGAAAACCTCATCAACTTCCCGTCTGCGTCGCGAACCGCCAGGGTTTGCCCCCGTGCGGCTCGTTGGGTCGGTGCTCGGCTGTTTCATCCATTTCCTCCGGTGTGTGGTCTGCGTCACCCACCTTTGCAAGACTATTGATACAAGTCCAATGCATTTTGGGTGTGGAATTGATACCCTAAGGTCACTAACGGCGACTGCCGACTCTTCGGTATGTTGGGCATATGAACAACGTCGGTTTACGGGTCCGGAGCTAGCCAAACAGTGGAACTACACCAAATCCGGGCTTTCCTGGCTGTCGCGGAGGAACTGCACTTTGGCAGGGCCGCCGAGAAACTGCACATGGCCCAGCCACCCCTGAGCCGGGCAATCCAGCGGTTGGAGCACGAGCTCAAAGCTCCACTTTTTGTCCGCAGCACCCGGACCGTCCGGTTGACGCCAGCAGGAGAGGCGCTGCTGGTACCTGCGCGGGACATCCTGGATGCGTGCCGGAGGTCCGCCCTGGCGGTGGCGTCCGTGGGCAAGGGTGAAACGGGACTCGTGCGGGTGGCGTTCGCAGGCGTCTCCTCGCACGTTATGGTCGGCAAACTCGCCAAGCGCGTCCGGGAAACGCATCCCGGAATCGAAATTCAGCTTTACAGTTCAAATTTCGCCTTGCCAGCCATGGACAAGGTGAACAGCGGCGCCATGGAAGTAGGACTCGGCCGGTGGAACTTCATCCCGGCATCCCTCAAGTCCCGTATCGTCGCCAACGAGAGGCTGGTCATTGCCCTTCACGAGGGGCACCCGCTGAGCCAGCGCCCTTCGCTTCTGATGTCCGACCTGGAGGGACAGCCGTTCGTCACGCTGCCCCGGCACCCGGGAGCCATCCTGCACGACTTTCTGCACCGTCTGGCGAACAGCGCCGGCTACGCTCCGGAAATCGTGCAGGTGGCCCCGGATTCCCAGACCCTGATGGCGCTAGTGGCCGCTGAAATCGGAGTGGCGTTGACGGTCTCCTCCGTTCCTGACAATTTCCAATACCCGGGGGTAGTCTTTCTGCCGCTGGACGATCCCGCAGAACCCATCCAGCTGAGGCTGGTCTGGCACAAGGACAACAGCAGCCCCGCGCTGCGGGAAGTGCTCCAGCTTTCAGAAACAGTTCTGCCGACACCCGGCTTCTCAGTTGATCCATGACTTTTCGGTACCAGATAATGTCGTATTTAGTATTGGATCTGCAGTAATTTGGCTGGCACAGTTGTGAGCACTCGCTGGCCACCCGGAGTCAACGGAGTTGCCCCCAACCCCAGGAGAAACCTGTGACTGCAGCCGCTACCGCACTGAACGATGACGTCCTCAACCTGGACAGCCTGCTGACCCCTGACGAGTTGCTTCTCCGCAGCAAAGTCCGTCGTTTTGTGACAGAGCGCATCAGGCCCAACATCGACGCCTGGTATGAGGACGCCCATTTTCCCCTGGAGCTTGTGCCCGAGCTGGGAGAACTCGGCCTCCTTGGCATGCACCTGAAAGGGTACGGATGTCCCGGCCGAACCGCCGTCGAATACGGCCTCGCCGCAATGGAGCTCGAAGCCGGCGATTCCGGTCTGCGAACCTTCGTCAGCGTCCAGGGATCCCTGGCTATGACAGCCATCCATAAGTGGGGATCCGAGGAACAGAAGAACGAGCACCTGCCGGCGATGGCCCGGGGCGAAATGATTGGCTGCTTCGGACTCACCGAACCCACTGCGGGTTCGGATCCTTCCAGCATGGCAACCGTGGCCAGGCCGGACGGTCACGGCGGATGGATCATCAACGGCGCGAAGCGCTGGATTGGCCTTGCGTCCGTGGCCCGGATTGCAATCATCTGGGCCAATACCGATGACGGGATCCGCGGGTTCATCGTACCTACGGACACTCCCGGGTTTAGCGCCACAACCATTGGGTCGAAGCTCTCCATGCGGGCCTCGATCCAATGCGACATCACGCTCGAAGACGTCCAGTTGCCGGGAACGGCAATACTGCCGGGAGCCAAGGGGCTCAGGGGGCCGTTTTCCTGCCTCAACGAGGCGCGCTATGGAATAATCTGGGGCGCCATGGGCGCTGCGCGTGATGCCTACGAAGTCGCATTGGAGTACTCGAAGGAACGAATGCAGTTCGGCAAGCCCCTTGCGGGCTACCAGCTCACGCAGGAGAAACTGGTTAACATGCTGCTGGAGATTCAGAAAGGCACCCTGCTGGCCATTCACACCGGGCGGCTGAAAGATACGGGAGCGCTGGAGCCGGTTCAGGTCTCCGTAGGGAAGCTGAACAACGTCCGCGAGGCCATCGCCATCTGCCGGGAAGCGCGGACCATTCTTGGCGGCAACGGCATCACCCTGGACTATTCACCGCTGCGGCATGCCAATAATCTCGAATCCGTCCGCACCTACGAGGGAA
The DNA here is from genome assembly GCF_059383535.1 of Pseudarthrobacter sp. HLT1-3. Taxonomy (NCBI): domain Bacteria; kingdom Bacillati; phylum Actinomycetota; class Actinomycetes; order Micrococcales; family Micrococcaceae; genus Pseudarthrobacter; species Pseudarthrobacter sp. HLT1-3. Next base: position 67,438 of record NZ_JBWZCJ010000005.1, read on the forward strand.
CCGACGAAGTGCACACCCTGATTCTTGGAAACCACATCACCGGCGTGTCAGCGTTCCGATAGGTGGATGGCGCCACCTGCGCCCGTCACCCGTATCCCCAACAGCAGACACTCATGCCTTGACCCGCCGCCATAGAAGGGTCCCTAAACGAACGCGGACCTACCGGTCACGGCCCTGGCCACGATCAGCGAGTTGATTTCATAACTGCCCTCGTAGGTGTAGAGAATTTCGGCGTCGCCAAACAGCTTGCCCATCTCGTAGTCACTGCTGATCCCGTTGCCGCCCAGCAGCGAGCGCCCCATCGCGACCGATGCCCGGGCCAGCCGGGTGGTGGTGGACTTGGCCATCGCGGACTGGACCATCTCGAGTTTGCCGTCTTCCTGGATTTTGGCCAGCTGCGCCATCAGCGACAGCGAGGCGGACGCGTTGCCCAGGATCTCGGCCAGCTGCTGCTGGACCAGCTGGAAGCGGGCCAGCTCCTTGCCGAACTGCTTCCGCTTCAGCGCGTAGGACCGTGCGACGTCGAACGCGGCCAGCTGGATGCCGGCGGCCTGCCAGCCCACCCAGGCACGGGAATCGCGCAGCAGCTCGTTGGCCTTGGAGAAGTCAGTGGCGCCCGGAAGCAGGTTCGCCGCCGGGATGCGGACTTCATCGAGCACGATATCCGCGTTTTGCATGATCCGCAGCCCGATCTTGTTCGCGATCTTTGTGGCGGTGTAGCCGGGGCGGTCCGTCTCCACGATGAAGCCCTTGATCTGCTGGTCAGCGACATCCCGCGCCCAGACCAGGGCAAAATCTGCGATGGTGCCGGCGCCGATCCAGCGTTTGGCGCCGTTGATCACCCATTCGTCCCCCTCGCGCCGAGCCGTGGTGGCCAATCCGCCGGCGATGTCCGATCCGTGATCCGGCTCGGTCAGGGCGAAGGCGCCGATCTGTGTCAGGGCGGTGAGCCCCGGCAGCCAGCGCGCCTTGTGTTCCTCGGAGCCGAGCTGGTCGATCATGCCGACGATCAGCTCGTTGTGGATCCCCACGAGGGCAGAGAGGGACACATCGGCACGGGCCACCTCGACATACATCAGGCCCTTGAACAGCTTGGACGTGCCGTCCGTCTGCAGCCCGCCTAGGCCGTACTTTCCCAGTTCGGCGAGCAGCCCGAAGGGAAATTCCTCGCGGTTCCAGTAATCGATCGAGGCCGCCCGGATCCGGGACTGGAGGAAGTCACGGATTTCCAGGTACCGGGACTGTTCGGCCGGGGGCAACAGGTCCACGATGTACATCAGATCAGCGTCCGGGAAGGGCGGCGCCGCCGCGCCTTCCAGCGCTGCTTCTTCCTCGGTGACCCTCGGTCCGCTGGCACGTCCTTGTGGCTGCACGGGCGTGTATCCCTTCGTCGTGATCCAGTCATGAACCGGGTCGGCTCTTCCAAACCCTTGGATGTCCTAGTATATTGCACAGTGATGGGGATCACCAGAAAACCTGCGATCCCCGGCAACGGCGCCGGGCCTCCAACGGCTGCGCCGCCAGACTTTCGAAAGGGCACCATGACCGTCACTGAGGAATTCCGCGCAGCACGCGACCGCATGCTTGAGCTCCGCATGGATTACGAGGCGGCCCGCAGCGACTTCCAGTGGCCTCGCTTTGAACACTTCAACTTCGCCCTTGACTGGTTCGACCAGATCGCGGCGGACCCGGCCAAGGCCAACAATCCGGCGCTCGTGATCGTCGAACAGGATGGCTCTGCCACCCGGCGCAGCTTCGCCGACCTTTCCCGCCGCTCCGCCGAGGTGGCCAACTGGCTACGCGGCCAGGGAGTGCGGCGCGGGGACCGGATGATCATCATGCTCGGCAACCAGGTCGAACTCTGGGAACTGATGCTCGCCGGGATCAAGCTGGGCATCGTGATGATCCCGACTACTACCCTGATGGGGCCGGCGGACCTCAGGGACCGGGTGGAACGTGGCGGGGCGAACTGGGCCGCCGTCGGAAGCGCCAACATCGCGAAGTTCGACGATGTCCCGGGCGACTACACGCTGATCGAAATCGGCGGCGCCGAAGGCGACACCGGCAGAGACGACACCGGCGAAGGCGCCACCGGCAGGGCTGCCCGGCAGTACACCGAATCCGCCGGCGCGGGGGAAGATTTCACCCCTGACGCGCCGACCCTGGCCGACGAAACCCTGCTGCTGTACTTCACCTCGGGCACCACTTCCAAGGCCAAGCTGGTCGAGCACACGCACACCTCCTACCCGGTGGGACACCTGTCCACCATGTTCTGGATCGGGATGGAACCCGGCGATGTGCACCTCAACGTGGCCTCCCCCGGCTGGGCCAAACACGCCTGGTCCAACGTGTTCACGCCCTGGATCGCCGAAGCCTGCGTCTTTATCTACAACTACGAGCGCTTCGACGCCAAGGCGCTTATGGAGCAGATGGACCGCGAGTCCGTGACCAGCTTCTGCGCCCCTCCCACGGTCTGGCGGATGCTTATCCAGGCCGACCTGACCCTGCTGAAGAACCCGCCCACCAAGGTGGTGTCCGCCGGCGAACCGCTGAACGCCGAAGTGATCGACCAGGTCCAGCGCGCCTGGGGCCAGACCATCCGCGACGGCTTCGGCCAGACCGAATCCACCGTGCAGATCGCGAACACCCCCGGCCAGCCGATCAAGATCGGCGCCATGGGCAAACCGCTGCCCGGCTACGACGTCGTCCTGGTGGACCCTGCGACCGGCGCGGAGGGCGACGACGGCGAGCTCTGCCTGCGCCTGGACCCCCGGCCCGCCGGGCTGATGAAGGCCTACTACGGGGATCCCGAAAAGACAGCAGAGGCATTCCGGGACGGCTACTACCACACGGGCGACATGGCCAGCCGGGACGAGCGCGGCATCATCACGTACGTGGGGCGCGGCGACGACGTCTTCAAATCCTCGGACTACCGGTTGTCCCCGTTCGAGCTGGAAAGCGTGCTGATCGAGCACCCGGCGGTGGCCGAGGCCGCCGTCGTACCCTCCCCCGACCCGCTCAAGCTCTCTGTCCCCAAGGCCTTTGTCGTCCTGGCCGCCGGGCACGAGCCCGGCCCGGAACTCGCCGAGGATATCCTGCGCTATTGCCGCGACCATCTGGCCCCGTTCAAGCGGATCCGCCGGCTGGAATTCGCCGAACTGCCCAAAACCATCTCGGGCAAGATCCGGCGCGTGGAGCTGCGGCACAGCGAGGAAGTGCGCCACGGCGGCGGGGCGGTCCCGGCCGGGCTCGGCACGGAGTACTCCGAGGCCGACTTCCCCGGGCTGAAGAGCGCGGCCGAAAAGCTAGGCTGAGTACCATGAGATTGAAAGCAAGATGCGGGAGGTGCCGTGGCATCGCCGCTGCCGCGTGATCCGATCGCCGACGCCCGGGCGAACTGGGAGCGGCACGGCTGGTCCGACGTCGCGGCGCCGATGGCTGCCATCACGGCCATCATGCGCACCCAGCAGATCCTGCTGGCCCGGATCGAGGGTGTCCTGAAGCCGTTCGGCCTGACGTTTGCCCGGTACGAACTGCTCGCCCTGCTGAGCTTCGCCCGCAGCGGCGCCCTGCCCATGAACAAGGCAAGCGCGCTGCTGCAGGTCCACCCCACCTCGGTGACGAACGCCGTCGACCGGCTGCAGAGTGCGGGGTTGGTCATCCGCTCGGCGCATCCCACCGACGGGCGCACCACCCTCATTGAACTCACCACGGAGGGGCGGACGCTGGCCAAGCGTGCGACGGCGGCACTAAACTCCGAGGTGTTCGCCCGGTCCGGATTCGCGGAACAGGACGTTGACCAGCTGATCGGAATCCTGGGCACCTTCCGCCGCAACGCCGGCGACTTCAGCGAGTGACCCGGCCCCCACGCCTGACCAAGATTGACGGCCCGCCACAATGCGGTGACGGGCTTCCGCGGTACCAGGAGACGACTCATGCAGCCGAACGCCTATTCCCGCCCCGATGACCGGGAGCTGCTTCGGGCCTCCCTCCGCCTGCTCTCCGGCAGGTTCCGCCCCGCCGTGCTCTTCGCCGGACTGGCCAGCGGCGAGCTGCTGCAGCTGACGGATTTCCTTGGCACCGCCACGTCCAGCCTGCACCAGGTCGTCGTCGTTCCCGGCGCGGGCCTCGGCGGCCGGGTCTTTACCCAGCGCCGGCCCTTCCTCGTGGAGGACTACGTCGCCTCAGAGGGCATCACCCATGAATACGACCTCGCTGTCAGGCGGGAGCGGCTGACCTCGATGGCGGCCGTCCCCGTCGTGGTCCGGGGCCAGTCGCGGGCGGTGCTGTACATCGCAAGCCGGGACAGCGAGCCTCTGGGGGGAAACGCGGTGAGCGAGGCGATGGAGGCGGCCTTCGATATTGCCGCGGAGCTCCGGATCCGGGACGAGGTGGACCGTCGGGTCTCGATCATCGACGCCGCCAAGTCCGCGCCCTCCCTGGCCCTGGACCGGGGGTGGCTGGAGCATGTCCGGGAAGCGCATGCCGAGCTGAGGTCCCTGGCCGGCACCGTCACAGACCCCCAGCTGGCGCGGCAGCTGGATCTCATCGGCAGCCACCTGGCGCCGCCGCCGGCCGACGGAGTCCATCCGACGGCCAAGCTGGCCCGCCGAGAGCTTGACGTCCTGGCGCAGGTGGCGCTTGGCTGCTCGTACCAGGAGACCGCGGAGCGGCTTGGCCTGAAAGCGGTAACCGTCAAGAGTTACCTGCAGAACGCGATGGGCAAGTTGTCCGCGCACAACCGTCTCGAGGCCGTATCCGCGGCACGCCGGCTGGGGCTGATCCCGTAGAGCGGGGCCGCCGGTTGGGCCTGATCCAGTGGAGCGGGGCCGCCGGTTTCGCCGGCAGCCCCGCTCCCGCTGTGGGATCGGCCAGGTCAGGATCTGCAGTCCCGCTCGCCTCGGCTCAGATCCCTAGGGCAGCGACATTGGACTGGCGACAGCTTCGCCGGCTGCGTGCTCCGTCGCGGGGTTCGGCTTGCCGTCTTCCAGGCCGTGCTTTTCTCGGTTGGGCAGTGCCAGGGTGCAGAGCACACTGAACACGCCAATCCCGGCCAGCAGCAGCCCGATGGACCACGCCCCGGATGTGCCGGCCAGCTGGGCCGCCACCAGAGGAACAATGCCTCCGCCGACGACCCCGGCGAGGTTGTAACCCATACCGGCGCCGGTGTAGCGGTACCGGGTCTCGAAGAGCTCCGGAAGCAGGGCCCCGGCGGGGCCGTATGCGATGGCGAAGATCACCAGGGTGACGGTAAGGCCGAGACCGAAGGCGAAAACGGTGTTGGCGCTGAGGATCGGGAACAGCACGAGGGACCACGGCACGGCGAGGATGCACGAGGTGGCGATGACCTTCTTGCGGCCGAAGCGGTCCGAGAGGACACCGGAGGCCAGGGTGGCGGCGGCGACAAACAGTGAGGCGACCATGCCGGTGCTCAGCACTTCCACCCGGCTCAGCTGCATACCAGTGGGGCTCGTGGCGTAGCTGGTGAGGTAGGCGGTGCCGATGTAGAAGAAGGCGAACAGGAGCGTCAGGGAGCCGCCGGCGAGGAGGATTTCGCGGGGCTGGCGCTTGATTGACTCAAGGATTGGCAGCTTCGTGGTGGCGGCGGCGGGGACCGTGGCGGCGTTCTTGAAGACCGGGGTTTCCTCGATGCTCAGCCGCACCCACAGGCCCACGAGGACCAGCACGGCGCTGAGAATGAACGGCACCCGCCAGCCGATCGTAATGAAGGCCTCGGACTTGTCCCCCAGCGTGAGGTTGGTGATGAGGAAGGTGCCGCTGGCCAGGGCGAAGGCAACGGACGGGCCGAGCTGCGGGAAGGAGCCGAACAGACCGCGCTTTCCCTTGGGGGCGTATTCGGCCACGAGGAGGGTGGCGCCGGCCCATTCGCCGCCGACGGCGAGGCCCTGCACGAAGCGGAGCACCACCAGCAGGATGGGGGCGGCCACACCGATGGTGCTGGCATCCGGAATGAGGCCGATCATCACCGTGGCGATGCCCATCATCAGCAGTGTCGTGATGAGCGTTTTCTTCCGGCCGATCCGGTCTCCGAAGTGGCCGAAGATGATGGCGCCGACGGGACGGGCGAAGAAGGCGACGGCGAAGGTGCCGAAGGAGGCGATGGTGCCGGCCGCGGCGCCGAGCGCCGGGAAGAAGACGACCGGGAAGACCAGGGCGGCGGCGGTGCCGTAGATGAAGAAGTCGTAGAACTCGATGGTGGTTCCGGCGGCGCTCGCGAAGGCCACCTTGCGCAAAGTCTTGCGGCTGGGCGGCGCTTGCAGCCCGGCCGGCGAAGTCGGTGAAACTGAAGTCATGGCAATCTCCTTTGATGTCAGCCTCGATACACGGCTTGTGACTTAGCTCACCGTAGCGAAAAGCGTGGACATCCAACTACCTCCTAAAAGAGGTAGTCGGAAGCCGGGGACCGCCCGGGAGGTCCCCTAGACTTCGTGGAGAACCAACCGCGCACCTGAGGAGAACGCTATGATTCCGGAAATCAATATTTGGGCGGTACTGCTGGCCACGCTGTCCAGCATGGTCGTCGGCTCGGTCTGGTACACGCCGAAGGTGTTCGGCAACTACTGGATGCGCGTCGCCAAGGTCAGCCCGAGCGGGGACGCCAAGGACGCCGTCAAGCCGATCCTGGTCACCCTGGTGGTCAGCTTCATCAGCGCCTGGGTCCTCGCCGGGTCCGCGGCCATCTCACAGCACTTTTACGGCGGCAATTTTCTGGTCAACACTCTGGTCACCGCGTTGATCCTGTGGGCCGGGTTTACGGCGGCACGGTTCATCACGCACGACGCCTTTGAGGGCCGCCCGGCAGGACTGACGGTGCTGAACTGCGCCCACGAACTCGTGACCCTTGTCATCATGGCCCTGATCATCGGACTGTTCGGAATCAGCGCGGCCTGATGGTCTGACGGGCCCGGACGGCTCTGGCGCGGCGCATCCAGCTTGGTGTGACGCTGCGGATACGGTCTCGTGACGCGCAAAAGCCCTGTCGCTACCGGAATTCGGCAGCGACAGGGCTTTTGCGCGTCACAGGACAGTCCGCGCGTCACCGGATGGATTGCGCGTCACAGGACAGTCGGCGCGTCGCCGGATGAATGGCGCGTCACAGGAGTTGGCGCATCGCCTCATGGCTCACGCGTCGCCTGATGGACGCCGCACCGTGCCGGTCAGCGGTGCGTGAAGTCCGGCTGGCGCTTCTCGGTGAAAGCCGCCATGCCTTCCTTCTGGTCCTCGGTGGCGAACAGCGAGTGGAAGACGCGCCGTTCGAAGAGCACCCCCTGGGCCAGTCCGGTTTCGAACGCGGCGTTGACGGCTTCCTTGGCCACCATCGCCACCGGCTTGGACTTGGAGGCAATCACCTCGGCGGCCTTGAGAGCCTCGGCAACGACGTCCGCGGCCGGCACCACACGGGAGACGAGGCCGGCGCGTTCGGCTTCCTCGGCGTCCATAAAGCGCCCGGTCAGGATCATGTCCATCGCCTTGGACTTGCCGACGGCGCGCGTGAGGCGCTGCGAGCCGCCCATTCCGGGCAGCACACCCAGGTTGATTTCCGGCTGGCCGAACTTGGCGTTGTCCCCGGCAATGATGAAGTCGCACATCATGGCGAGCTCACAGCCGCCGCCCAGCGCGAACCCCGACACGGCCGCGACCACCGGAATCCGCAGCCGGGTGAAGTCTTCCCAGCCCCGGAACCAGTCCGCGGCGTACATGTCCATGTAGCCCTTGGACTGCATCTCCTTGATGTCGGCGCCGGCGGCGAAGGCCTTTGCCGAGCCGGTCAGCACCACCGCCCCCACCTCGGGGTCCGTGTCCATGACCGAGACCGCGGCCACGAGTTCGTCCATGGTGGCCTTGTTGAGGGCGTTCAGCGCCTCGGGCCGGTTGAGCGTCACGAGGCCCACCCGGCCGCGCCGCTCCACCAGAATGTTTGTGTATTGCTCTGTCATGCCTGTCCCCTCGGCCGCTGTTCAGCAAATGTTTGGTGCCGGACGCGCCCGGGTCGGACGTGTCCGTGTTCGGATATGTCCGTGCCGGACGTGTCCGTGTTCGGATATGTCCGTGCCGGACTTGTCAGTGTTCGGATCTGTCCGAACACGGACGCCTCAGTGTTCGGATTTGTCCCGGATGTCGGTGATGATGCCGGAGAAGTCCCGGCCCGCCCCGCCTTCCGCGGCAAAGGTATCGTAGATTTCCGAAGCCAGCGGCCCCAGCCGGGCGGCAACGCCGGTGCTTTCCAGTGCGTTCAGCGCCAGCTTGAGGTCCTTCGCCATCAAGGCTCCGGCGAAGCCGGGCTGGTAGTCGCGGTTGGCTGGGCTCGTGGGCACCGGTCCCGGCACCGGGCAGTTCGTGGTCAGCGCCCAGCACTGGCCCGAGGCCGCCGAGGCGACGTCGAACAACGCCTGGTGCGTCAGGCCCAGCTTCTCACCGAGCACAAAGGCTTCGCTGACGGCGATCATCGAGACGCCGAGGATCATGTTGTTGCAGATCTTCGCGGCCTGCCCTGCGCCGTGCTGCCCGCAATGGACCACACGCTTGCCCATCACTTCGAGCATCGGCTTGACCGCCTCGAAGTCCTCCGGCAGGGCCCCCACCATAAAGGTCAGGGAGCCCGCTTCGGCACCGACGACGCCGCCGGAAACCGGCGCGTCCACCGCGCGGTGGCCAGCCGCGACGGCGAGTTCGGCGGCCTCGCGTGCCTCGTCGACGTTGATGGTGGAGCAGTCCAGGAAAAGCGTGCCGGGCGTGGCGACGTCCAGCAGCCCCGGTTGCCCGCCGGTGCCGCGGTAGGCGTCCAGCAGGTGCTTGCCGCTGGGGAGCATGGTCAGCACGACGGCGGCACCGGTCACAGCCTCGGACGCGGTGTCCGCGGTGGCGATGCCGTGCGCCCGGGCGGTTTCCAGCGCGGCCGGCACCAGGTCGAAGCCGGTCACGGAGTAGCCGGCCTTGACCAGGTTGATGGCCATCGGCCCGCCCATGTGGCCCAGGCCCAGGAAGGCGATCGGGCCGGTGGGCGCCCCGGGCTGGCCCGGTTCAGACGTTGCCGCGTCAGTCGACGCTGCAGACGGCGTTGGTTCAGACAAGGTGGGTTCAGGCATTGTCGCGCTCCTTCGAAAGGATCAGTTCACGGTCGCCCAGCGGCGCAAAATACGATTCGACGTCGTCGCGGCTGACCTCCGCGAGCGTGCCGGGCCGCCAGTGCGGGTTGCGGTCCTTATCGACCACCTGGGCGCGGATGCCTTCGCGGAAGTCGGGCCCGGCGAGGAACCGCAGCCCCACCCGGTACTCCTGTTCGAGGGCATCCTCAAGGCTGAGCCCCCTGACCCGGCGCAGGGAGGCCAGCGTCACCTTCACGGCGGTCGGTGACTTGGCCTCGATGGTGTCCGCGACTTCCGCGGCCTCGCCGCCAATGGCGCGCAGCCGGCGAACGATCTCCTCAGCGTCGTCGCTCGAGTAGCAGGCGTCAATCCATTCCTGCTGCCCCGCGAGAACCGACGGCGGGGCGTCCTCGACGAAGCGCGCGACGGCGGCGTCCGGCGTCTCGCCCTCCAGCGCCTCGGCCAGTTCGGCGAGCCTCACGGACGGAACGAAATGGTCCGCGAGACCCAGGAACAGCGCGTCGGAGCCGCTCAGGTGCGCACCGGTGAGTGCCGCGTGGGTGCCCGACTCCCCCGGTGAGCGCGAGAGCAGCAGCGTTCCGCCGACGTCGGGCACAAAACCGATTGTGGTCTCCGGCATGCCCATCCGGGTGCGTTCGGTGACGATCCGGACCGAGCCGTGCGCGGATATCCCCACGCCTCCACCGAGAACCAGTCCGTCCATGAAGGCAACGTACGGCTTGGGGTAGCCGGAGATGAGGGCGTTCAGCTTGTATTCCTCGGCCCAGAAGTCCGCGGTCGCGTCGCCGCCGTCGAGCATGTCGCGGTAGATCGCCACGATGTCGCCGCCGGCGCAGAGCCCCCGTTCGCCGGCGCCGCGGACCAGCACCGCGGCTACGGCGTCGTCATCAGCCCAGAGCGTGAGCTGCTCCAGCATGGCCGAGGCCATGCCCGCGGTGAGCGCATTGACGGCCTCGGGCCGGTTGAGCGTAACCACGCCCAGCCGGCCGCGCCGTTCAAACAGCACCTCGGCGGACGGGCTGTCCCCGGTGTGCTTCCCCGCCATCAGCTGCCTTCCGGCATCACGAAGCTTGCACCGCTGCGGATCCCGGAGGGCCAGCGGGTGGTAACCGTTTTGGTCTTGGTGTAGAAGCGGAAGGCGTCCGCGCCGTGCTGGTTGAGGTCGCCGAAACCGGAAGCCTTCCAGCCGCCGAAGGTGTAGTACGCGATCGGCACCGGGATCGGGACGTTGATGCCGACCATGCCCACCTGGACCCGGCTGGCGAAGTCGCGGGCGGAGTCGCCGTCGCGCGTGAAAATGGCCACGCCGTTGCCGAACTCGTGCTCGCTGCACAGGCGCAGGGCCTCGTCGTAGTCCTCCGCGCGGAGCACACTCAGTACCGGGCCGAAGATCTCTTCCTTGTAAATCGTCATGTCCTTGGTGACGTTGTCGAACAGGGTGGGGCCGACCCAGAAGCCGCCCTCGTATCCCTCGACCTTGAGCCCGCGCCCGTCGGTGAGCAGGGTGGCGCCCTCGTCGACGCCGGCCTGGATGTAGCCCTCGATCCGCTCCTTGGCGGAAGCCGCCACCACGGGGCCGAAGTCGGAGTCCTTGGCGAGGCTGTGGCCGACCTTGAGGTCCGCGATCCGCTCCTCCAGCTTGGCAATGAGCGCGTCGCCGGTGGCCTTGCCGACCGGCACGGCCACCGAGATGGCCATGCAGCGTTCACCGGCGGAGCCGAACCCGGCGCCCATCAGCGCATCGGCGGCCATGTCCAGGTCGGCGTCCGGCATGATCACCATGTGGTTCTTGGCGCCGCCGAAGCACTGGGCGCGCTTTCCGTTGGCGGCGGCGGTGGCGTAGATGTACTGCGCAATCGGGGTGGAGCCGACGAAGCCGATGGCCTGGACCCGGGGGTCCTCCAGCAGCGCGTCCACCGCTTCCTTGTCGCCGTTGACGACGTTGAAGACGCCGGCCGGCAGCCCGGCTTCGGTGAAGAGCTCGGCGAGCCGCAGCGGCACGGAGGGGTCCCGTTCGGAGGGCTTGAGGATGAAGGAATTGCCCGCGGCGAGGGCGGGGCCGGACTTCCAGAGCGGGATCATGGCCGGGAAGTTGAACGGTGTGATGCCCGCGACGACGCCAAGCGGCTGGCGCATCGAGTGGACATCAACACCGGTTCCGGCGCTGTCCGAGAATTCCCCCTTGAGCAGGTGCGGGGCGCCGGCGGCGAATTCCACAACCTCGATGCCGCGCTGGATGTCGCCCTTGGCGTCCAGGAAAGTCTTGCCGTGCTCGGAGGACAGCAGCGTGGCGAGTTCGTCCAGGTTCTGGTTGACCAGATCCACAAACTTCAGCAGGATCCGGCCCCGGCGCTGGGGGTTCATGGCCGCCCATTCCAGCTGGCCCTTCTCCGCGTTGGAGATCACGTTACGGACTTCCTCGGTACTGGCCAGCGGCACCCTGGCCTGGACCTCGCCGGTGCACGGATCGTAGACATCGCTGAAGCGCCCCGAGGTGCCTTCAACATGCTGACCGTCAATGTAGTGGGATAGCTCGCGAACCATGATGGAATGCTCCTTTGCACCGTGTGATTACCCGAAGTGACGGCGGGGCCGCGTGTGACCCACGCCATCTTCTGCTCCGAATATACTCGGACTTCCTACTAAATTCCAGAGGCCACGTCCGGACGACAGCCGTTCGGCGGCCGGACGGCGGACGGACGACAGCCGTTCGGCGGCCAAGTTCGGTAAGTTAGGGAGTGTGAAGATAGCTACCTGGAATGTGAACTCGCTCCGCGCCCGTGCCGACCGCGTTGAAGCCTGGCTTCAGCGCACCGCCTGTGATGTCCTGGCCATCCAGGAAACCAAGTGCAAGGACGACAACTTCCCGTGGGAGCTGTTCGAGAGCATGGGGTACGAAGTGGCGCACTACGGCGTGAGCCAGTGGAACGGCGTCGCCATCGCCTCGCGGGTGGGGCTCGACGACGTCGAGCGCACCTTCCTGGACCAGCCCGTCTTCGGCAAGAACGGCAAGGACGCCGTGCAGGAGGCCCGCGCCATTGGCGCCACCTGCGGCGGCATCAGGGTCTGGAGCCTTTACGTCCCCAACGGCCGGGCACTCGACGACGAGCACATGCCGTACAAGCTGGGCTGGCTGAACGCACTGAAGACGCACGCCGAGGGCAGGCTCCGGGCGGATCCGGAAGCCCAGATCGCCCTGATGGGCGACTGGAACATCGCCCCTCAGGACGACGACGTCTGGGACATCGACTACTTCCGCTCCGCGGGCCTCACCCACGTCAGCGAGCCGGAACGGGCAGCGTTCCATGCCTTTGAGGACGCCGGCTTCCGGGACGTGGTCCGGCCCTACACCCCCGGCCCCGGCGTCTACACGTACTGGGACTACACGCAGCTGCGTTTCCCGAAGAAGGAGGGCATGCGGATCGACTTTGCCCTCGCCTCCCCCGCCCTGGCTGCCCGGGTCACCGGCGCCACGATCGACCGCGAGGAACGCAAGGGCAAGGGCGCTTCCGACCATGCCCCGGTAATCGTGAAGTTGAGCGACTGATGAGCGTCCCCCAGCCGGTGATCCTGTGACAGGCAACCTCTACCGCGGACAGGCCGGGCTGCCGTTCTCCTCCGCCCTGCGGATTTACGAACCCCTGGGGGCGTTTCCGGAGGAGCAGCAGGCGGCCCTGCGCGCGGCCGCGGCCGGGAGCCCGTCCCGCGCGGCGGTCGAAAACGCCGAACTGCTCGCCTCCCTGGGCCGCATCACCCGCCCGGGCGGCGACCCGTTCCCCACCGGGGCAACGGACCTGGTCCGGGTTGTCGCTGCGCGCCCGAACAGCACGCCCCATGCGGCGCCCGCTGACGACGGCGGCGCCGCGGCTCCCGCTGCCGGGACCGCTGCCACCGGGGAACCGGACGGACTTCTCTACTGCCCGAGCCAGCTGGTGCTCCGGGCCGGACTGGCCGCCAACGCCTTAATGGAGGGCATCCATGGGCCGCTGGCCCAGCTGCTGATCCCGGAAGAACAGCGTGACAGGCACCAGGAGCGCATCAATGACGTGCGGGCGCATGCCGGGCTGGGCCGGGTGCACACGCGGGCCTCCACGTGGGGCATCCCGTTCAGCTGGTTCTGCTTGTTCCAGGAATCGGACCCCACGGACGTGGTGGAATCCGACGGGCACATTGTCACTGTGCGCATCCGCGCGAACATTGCCCAAGCCCTGGAGCGGGTCCGCTATGCGGTGGCCCACCTGGCCCTTGCCGCGCCGGATCTGGACATGCTGGAGGACCTGACCCAGCTTACCGAGTGGCTGGAGCTCTTCCACACGGGCTCGGTGGTGGAACTGGATTATGGCGCGGTGGCGGACAAGGTTTACCCGGACGACTCACCCATGGATGTGCGGCTTGGCATTGAGTGCCTGGCCGAGGGGGACATGACCGGCGCCGCCGCGGCCTACCGACGGCTGGCGTCCCGCTGGGTCCCGATCCGGCAACTGGCCCGCGCTTCCTGACTGCTGGTTTTCCGGAGCAGCTTGTCAGAGCTACCGGGGTGGCGCCGTCGTGGTCCGGACGATCAGCTGGTGCGGGGCAACCGTGGAACGCACCGCCCCGGCGATCCCGTCGAGCTCGTCCAGGAGCATCTTCGTGCCCAGTTCGGCCTGCTCATCCGGGCGCTGTCTGACCGTGGTGAGACCCATGGCCTCCGAGAAGTCGTGGTCGTCGATCCCGATCACGGACAGGTCATCGGGGATCCGCACTCCGGCCCGGTTGGCTTCGAAGATAACGCCCATGGCCATCTCGTCCGAGGCGCAGAAGATTGCCGTTGGCTTCGACCCGGACCTGTCCCAAAGCCGGAGGAAGGCGTCCTGGCCGCTGCGGACCGTGAAATCCCCCCACTCGTCCCACTCCTCCCGGACGTTCAGCCCGGCTTCGGCCATCACGTCCTGGAAGGCCTGGATCCGGACCCGCGGTACGTCAAAGTTGAGGTCGGTTTCGTCGTCGCCGTGCAGCAAGGCGATGTTGGTGTGGCCGAGGTCAATCAGGTGCCGCACAGCGGTTGCGGCGGCGGCGTAGTCATCAATCCCGATGTACGGACATTCCTCGACATGGCCACCGACCACGACCAGCGGGATGTCAATCTTCTGGAGGTGTTGGATCTCCTCATGCGTCAGCGCCATACAAAGCACCAGCAGCGCGTCGATCTGCTTATAGACCATGGTCTTACTGAACAGCCGTTCACGGTTGCTGCCGTGGCCGCCCAGATTGAACAGCGAGAGGTTGTACTGCCGGGCGTGCAGTTCCCGGTCCGCTCCTTCAATGGCCTTGGAGAAATACCAGCGGCTGACGAACGGTGCCAGAACGCCGATGGTCCTGGTTCGCCCGGTGGCCAGCCCGGACGCAGAGGAGGAGGCCACGTAGCCCAGGGCTTCGGCAATTCCCAGGATCTTCTCCCGGGTGGCCGGCGAGACCCTGGGCAGGCCGCGGACCGCCCGGGACACGGTGGCGGTTGACACTCCGGCGGCAGCGGCCACATCCTCAATGCTGACGCCGGAGTGGCCGCCGCGCTGCGCTCTGTCTGTTGTTTTTGCCACCGTATCCCCTTGTCGACTCGCTGCGGAGGCACCTCGCGGCCCTCGGAAGGCCTCCATCAGCTGCGCCCCCCACAGCAACAGGAGTCACTCTCACGGATTCAGTTGCTGCCGGTGCCGCCCTGTTGAACAGCCCGGTTAGCCCTTGAGCCCACCAGCGAGCAGGCCGCGGACAAAGTACCGCTGCAGCCCGAAGAAGACCGCCAGCGGGACAATGATTGATACGAACGCCGCGGCGGGATTCAGGAAGTCTTTGTTGCCGCGGGTGCCGGAGATCTCCGCCAGCCGCTGGGTGATGGGTGCAACATCAGCGGTGCCGCCGGAGAACACGAGGGCCACCAGCAGGTCGTTCCAGACCCAGAGGAACTGGAAGATAGCCAGCGACGCCAGCGCCGGCACGGACAGGGGCAGGATGATTCGCCAGAAAATGGTGGTGTGCCCGGCACCGTCGACCCTGGCAGCCTCGATCATTTCGCCGGGGATCTCCGAGATGAAGTTGTGAAGCAGGAAGATACCCAGAGGCAGTCCGAACATCGTGTGGGCAATCCACAGTTGCGCGTAGGAGCCGGAAGGCAGCTGCAGGACCTGGGTGAACAGCTGGAGCAGCGGGATCAGGGACATCTGCAGCGGGATGATCTGCAGGGCGAAGACGAAAATGAACAGACCGTCTTTGCCCTTGAACTTTCCCCAGGCGAAGATGTAGGCCGCCATGGACGCCAGGACCAGAATGAACAGGGTGACGGGTATAACAATGGCGAGGGAGTTCACGAAGTACTGAGACAAATTCGGGGACTGGGAACCCGCCGATGCGGTCACGTCGATATAGTGCTGGAACGTGAATTGCCAGTCCCCAAAGAAGTTCCACCACCCGTCCGAGCGCGGTCCGACCTGTTTCGGTGCCGGGCGGAACGACGAGACAAACAGGCCGAACGTCGGCACCGTCCAGACGACGGCGATCAGCAGAGCCGCCGCCGTGGCCCAGCGTGACGTTAGTTTCTGCCTGACCCTTCGCATGATCGGAGGGCCATCCTCGGGCGATCCGGTGATGCCCGGCTCGGTGCGGGGTCGGGTACGGGTCGCTTCGGAGGCCTCGTCCGGAACTGGGGTGGCGGTCATCGAATCTCCCTTTGCTGACGAAGGACGCGGGCGTTGTACACCACGATGGGCAGGACCAGCAGGAACAGCACAAGGGCGAGAGCCGCACCGCGGCCTGGTTCACCGGCCCGGAAGGCCTGCGTGTACATCTCATTGGCGATGACGGAGGTATCGTAATTTCCGGCTGTCATCGTCCGGACGATGTCGAAGACCTTCAGCGTCGCGATCGTGATGGTGGTCAGCACCACGACCAGTGCCCCGCGGATTCCGGGAACGGTTACGTTGCGGAACTGCTGCCACGGGTTCGCCCCGTCCAAACGGGCGGCCTCAACCAGTTCCGTGGGGACACCCTTAATAGCGGCCGACAAAATGACCATGGCGAACCCGGTCTGAATCCAGACCATCACAATAATCAGGAAGATCGTGTTTTCCGGCGCATCCAGCAGGAACTGCTTAGGCTGCAGCCCCATGGCAACGCGGAGGAAATTCAGTACGCCTGTTTGCTCAATAGCGGGACCCCGGTAGTCGTAGACAAGTTTCCATATGATGCCTGCTCCAACGAAGGAGATGGCCATCGGCATGAACACCAAGGCCTTCAGCACTTTTTCGCCCCGCGCCTTGTCGATGAACACGGCGTAAGCAAGGCCAAATCCTGTCGACAACAATGGCACAAGGACAGTCCAGACGATGGTGTTCCTGAGCGTCACCAGCGCTTCCGGCTGAGTAAACATCCAGACAAAGTTGTCGACGCCGTTCGGCTGGCCCTTGGCATCAGTAAAAGCGAAGAACGAGGTCTGAATGGCCGGATACACAAGACCCACCAGCATCAGGATCGCCGCCGGTGCCAGAAAGCCGATGACGGTCAGTTTGTCTTTTGACGATTTTGGGGCCTTGTCCACCACAAGCATGATGAGCCCAATAATGGCGGCAAAGACCGCCAGGGCAATCACGACTTGTAGAAGTTTCCCTCCGATAAATTCCATAGCCCATCCTCCGAGGTGTCCGTGGATCTGTGAGTGCGAGAGAATACGCTGCCTTCCTGCTTAAGGAGTCTTACGCAGGAAGGCAGCGCACTTTGCGTCAGCTCTTGGGCCAGCTGGATTCGATGGTGTCGGCCACCTGCTGGGAGGGCGTGCCGTTAATCCAGGTGACAATTCCCTTCCAGAAGGAGTTCGAGCCGACTGCACCGGGCATCAGGTCAGACCCATCAAAGCGGAATACCGTCTTGGGGTCCTGAAGGAGCTTGACAGACTGCTTGTCCAGTTCGGACTGGGCGTTGTTCGGATCGAGTCCCTTGTTGGCACTGATGACGCCGCCCAGTTTCACGCGATTGTTGGCGAAGTCTGCACTGGCCATGTAGGCCAGGTACGCCTGGACCTCGGGGGTGTCCTTGTACGCGCCTACCATTTCGCCGCCACCGGTGATGGATTCGCCCCTGCTGGCGTCGATCGGCGGGGTCATGAACGCCCAGACATCGCCTTCCGGAGCGACAACGGTCCCTGCCGGCCAGTTGGCGGCCTGGAAGTTGGCCTGGTGGTGCATGGCGCACTGCCCGTCCAGCACGGGCTGCCCGGCCTGCGCAAAGCCGGTTGTCAGAATGGACCGTACGTCGCCGAAGCCGCCGTTGACGAAGTCCTGGTTGAGCAGGATTTCACCCGTCTTGTCGAAGGCGCTGACGATCTTGGGATCATTGAAGGGAATCTGGTGGCTGACCCACTGGTCGTAGACTTCGGGGCCCTCGGCCCGGAGGACCACATCTTCAATCCAGTCCGTGCCCGGCCAGCCGGTAGCTTCGCCGGACTCGAATCCCGCACACCACGCCTTCATCGTCTTGTCGTCCGTGATCTTCTTGCTGAGAGTCAGCATCTCATCCCAGGTCTTGGGGACTTCCCAGCCCTTGTCCTTGAATGTTTTAGGTGCGTACCAGACATAGCCCTTGACGTTGGCCAGCATGGGGGCCGTGTAGAACTTGCCGTCGACGGTTCCGTACTTCTTCCAGTCGGCCGACCAGTTCTTGTCGACAAGGTCGGAAACGGCTTTCGGGGCTTCCTTCAGGTTGCCGGCCCTCGCCTGGTCAGCCATGAGTCCGGGCTGCGGGAAAATGGCGACGTCCGGGGCGTTCCCGGCCTTGGCGCGCACACCGATCTGGGTCTCGAATTCCTTGCTGCCTTCATATTTCACAGTGATGCCGGTGCACTTCTCAAAGGGTTCCCAGGCGGCTTCAAGATTGGTCGCTTCAATATCGACAATCGTCGAGTAAACGGAAACCGTCTTGCCGTCGTGCTTGCCGTAGCTGGAATATGCAGCGCAGTCTGTGCCCGTTGCAGAGCCGGTGGTGCCGGAGCCGCCGTTGGATCCGCTACAGGCGGTCAGGGATAAGGCCAAAACCCCGAACGTGGCGACGGGCAGCAAATAGTTGCGGTTCTTCATGCGGAAAACTCCTCATTGACTGGGTAGAGATCGGCGTTGGAGCAGCGGTGCGTTCGTGTGGTGCCCATCACGGTAATCATCATCCGGTGAGGAATGCAAGCGTTTACACACAACCTTTACGTAAAGGAGACCGTTGCCCTGCCGACAGAATTACCCGCCGTTCCGTGCCATTCCAGCGGAGGCGGCCCTCCTGGCGCCCTCAAGAAGCCGCCCCGGGCGTGTTGCCGAAAGCTCACACCGCAGGGTCAGCGGACCCGCTCGGCCCGCCCGAACCTCGACCGCGCACCGGCGGCGATATGGATGAGCACCGGCGTGCGTTTGCCGAGCGCCGCGTCGAGGGCCTCCATCAGGCCGGACACCTCGGCCGCGAGCCGGTGCGGGGCGACACCCTGGCGCGGCTGGATCCTGATTTTCAGGGCAGGCTGGCCGCGGAACTCGTAGGTTGCCACAGTGGTGCCGGCCAGGTCCGGCCGGTCGGCCAGGGCAGCCCGGAGCGCCTGTTCGGCCACGCCGCTGCCGATCCGGACGTTTCCGGGCACTTCGCCGGGATCCTCTTCAGACACGAGCAGGCTGGCGCGGCCCTTGCCCTGCTGGGCGGCCCAGGCCACCATGGCGGCAATGACCAGAAGCAGGGCCAGGACGATCACAATCCAGAGCCAGCTCTCCGCACGCCCCGGAAACCGCGTGCGTTCGAAGAGGTCACGCCAGATGCTCCACACTCCGGCGGACCAGCCCTGCCACCAGCGCCCGACGGCGGGAACGCCCGCGAGCAGGATGAGCAGGATCCCGATGGCGAGGAGCTTGAGCCCGAGGACGCCGATCAGGATCCGGTTGAGGATCCGGGGGGTGCCGTTCATGCGCCGATCACCCCTGCCGACGTGACGTTGACCCGCACGTCCGGTGCGGGGGTGGGGCCCATGTCCCGGAGTTCGTCCTCGACGGCAGCGCGGACGGCATCCGGGCTCAGCGGCACGCCGGAGGTCGGCCGGACGTTGACTTCTACCTGCTGCCGGGACACCGTCACCATCACCTGTTCCTGACTCAAATTAGCCGCCACCCGGGCCCTGCGCGCCAGAGCAGAGGCAATCACCTCGTCATCCACGACGACGGCGGCGCGCCGGTCCCAGAGAAGGTGACGGGCCCGGCGGCCGGGCAGTACCGCGTTGAGGAAAAAGAACAGCCCTGCCATCACCAACACCGCGCCAATGACACCAAGCAGAAGCGGCGGGACCCCGCTAGGGAGCGCCACCACCCGGTCGGCCGCCGTCTGCGGATCCACGAGCCAGGGCGGCTGTCCAATGGCCCGGACCGCGGTTTCCAGGAGGGCGTAGACACAAAAAGCAATCACCAGAACGGCGGCGATGATCGAGGCCACGGCCCGTGAGGAGTGGGTCTCACGTTTGAGGATTTCTTCCATGCCCGCGACACCGGTTTCCGCAGGGGCCGAACTGCCGGCGGGGCTGCCAGTCGACGGTGCCGCCGAAGGTGCGGCCTCCGGAGCAGGCGGAACGTGGCGGCCGTGGGTGGAATCATGGTCGGTGGGGTGGCTCAATGGACCCGTCCTCCTTCACTCATGCTGGCGCCGCTGATGCGGATATCCACCCGGCTCAGACGGGAACCGCTCAGCTCGGACACGCGTTGCAGGATCTCAGCTTTGGCGGCCACGGCCCGGTCCCAGATGGAGCCGCCGAAGACCCCAACGCGTCCGGGGTCACGCAGGACTGCTGTCAACGAGGGGACAGCAATGGGTGAGACAAGCGACAGCGCCAGCAGGCCGTCGTCATCGGACCACTCGGCCCGAATCTCGTGCGGCGTGACGCCGAGGGCTTCCGCCGCGGCAGCCCGCGCCACACTGGTGAGTGCCTGGGTGCTGATCCTGGTGTGTCCTGCCCTCGCGGTCGCGGCAACAGCACCAGCCGTGCCGCTCATGAGGAGGAACGCCGGCCTGTGAGGGCGTCAAGCACGCTGCGCAGGTCCAGTTTCCCTTCCGCGGCACGGCCCAGCAGGGCTCCGATCCCCATGAAAAGCAGGGCGCCGAGGAAACCCCAGACGCCGAATTGGAAGGACATGAACGCCACGAAGGCGCCCATGGCGATCCCTACAACCGTGAGATTCACTGGATGGCCTCCCTTGCAGTCCGGGTTTCAGCCGCGGCGCCTGACTTCGGCGGGCCGGGCACGTAGACGTCGGTGATTTCGATGTTGACCTCGATGACCTGGAGCCCAACAAGCTCCTCGACCGCCGCATACACTGCGGCCCGGATCTGGTCCGCGAGGGCGTGCAGGGGTGTTCCGTAGAGCGCCACCAGGTCAATATCGACGGCCACCTGGGTTTCGCCGACCTCGGCGCGGACGCCGGCGGCGTGGTCCGAGCTGCCGACGGCGTCACGGAAGGCGCCGAGCGCGCGGGACGGGCCGGTCCCCAGGGAGTAGACGCCGGGGACCGCGCGGGCGGCGATGCCCGCGACCTTAGCGACGGCGGCTTCGGAAATGACGGTCCTGCCCCCGCCGGGCATCGGCGCGGTGACGGGCGGCTCGGGCACGCGGGCAGCCGCGGGCTGAGAATTCTGGTATTCCATGAGGCACTCCCCCTTCTCTTTGTGACCACCCTAGTACCTGCCCCGGACAAGGGCGCCGCTTCCTGCAGGAATCGCTTAGTGCATCAAGACAGTGGAGTCGGGGCACGGGCCCGGTCGGCGGCGGCTCCCGCCTCCCCGGCTATGCTTGCGGCCATGGCGATCATCCACGCGGCCGACCTGCAGCCGACGAAACTCGAACTCCTTGAAGCATGGCTGCCCCACCAGTCCTGGTTTCCGCAGCCCGGCACGGCCGCACTGCGCAGAACGGCCGAACTGAGCAAAGTGGGCTCGTACCGGTTCGATGACCCTGCCGGCGAGGTCGGGATGGAGACGATGATCGTCTCCGCCGGGGGCGCCACCGTTCAGGTACCCCTTTCGTACCGGGCCGAGCCCCTGGCCGGCGCGGAGGCGTGGTTGATTGGAACAATGCAGCACTCAGTGCTCGGCACCCGGTGGGTTTATGATGCCTGCGCCGATCCCGTCTACATGGCAGCATTGGCGGCCGGCATCATGCTGTGCCAGCCCCAGGCGGAGCAGTACCTCGAAGTAGAGGGCCCACAAAACCTGCTGCCCCGGTCGGTCTCCGTGCAGAGCACCGGGCCGAAGCAGGATGAAGTTCCCGATATCTCTTCGGCCACGCCACGCATCACGGCCGCCGGCACCCTGATCGAAACCGCAACCCTGCACTTGCTCGTTGTCCGGCTGCTGGACCTGGTGGAGCAGCCCGGCGTCGATCTGGAGCTGACCGGCACCTGGGAAGGACAAGTGGACAACGTCAGACTCGCCGCCATAACCAAAAAGGCCTCCTGAAGGTATGAATGCTGGCAGCGCCACCGATTCCGTGCGCGAGGCTTACAACACGGTTGCCGCCTCGTACGCGCGCCTGCTCGCCGACGCATCCTTCGAGTCGGCGCTGGAGCTGGCCATGGTTCAGCAGTTCGCTGACGCCGTGTCAGCCGGTACTCCGGACGCAGGCATCCTCGATGCAGGTTGCGGTGCCGGCCGGATGATCTCCCACCTCGAGACGCTGGGGCTTTCGGACATTGAAGGAGTGGACCTGTCGGAAGGCATGATCGAGCAGGCCCGCAACGCCCACCCTCACCGTCGCTTCAAAATCGGCGACCTCTCCGCCCTCCCCTATCCTGACCGGCACTTCCGCGGTGTCTTGGGCTGGTACTCGGTCATTCACACACCGCCGCACCAGCTGCCCGATGTCATCACAGAGCTGGCCCGGGTGACACGCCCCGGCGGCCACGTCCTCCTGGGCTTCCAGGCGGGCACCGGCCACCGAACGCTCGACCGCGCCTACGGCCACGATGTGGCCCTCACCGCCCATCTGCACGATCCCGCCGCGACTGCCGGACACTTAGTTCGCCGAGGGTTCGCGATCGCCGCCGAGCTGACGCGGGAAGCGCGGCCAACCGAAGCCCAGGCGCAGGCATTCATCCTCGCAAGGCGTTCGGGCTGAACGCTGGCGGGACGAATTGTGCCCGGGCGGCTCCGTCAGGCGGGCGACGCGCAGCAGAGCCGAACTACACTCCGTAGATGGGGTTCTCACCGATCGGGCTCGCAGTCAGCGTTGCGGTACTCGCACCGAACATGCTGATGCTGATCTTCCCGCCGCGGGATGCGCAGCCCCTCGTTCGTGTCCCGGGACCGGTTTCGTGGCTGGAACGCGCAGGGCAGGCGCTGTGCCTCGTCGTTCCCGCGGTCACGGCGCCAACCGAAATCATCTGGCCTTGGCTCGCTTTGGTCCTGGCGGCGCTGACCGGCTACTACGCGCTCTGGTGGCGCTACCTCACCCGGGGCCGAACCTGGTCATTGCTGTACCAGCCGCTGAGTGCCGTGCCCGTTCCCATGGCCGTCCTTCCCGTCGTGGCCTTCTTCGCCGCCGCGGGCTGGCTCGGCAATTGGTGGACCGCCCTCGCGGCAGCAATCCTCGCCCTCGGCCACATCCCCGCGGCCATCGTCGTCGCCCGGTCGCTTCACGAGAATATTCGCGGCCATGGCTGACCGGCCACCGCAGCGTTTCGGCCGGTAACGCATCGGGTTGCCGTGGCCGGAAGCGGCGGCGTAGTCTGCCCGACCGAATACGCCGACGTAGTCGGACGATTCCTCGACGGACGTCCTCCCGCGGGACCGAGCGACACCGCTGCCGCCCGTCCGGCGTCGAACAGCAGACCGGCAGACCGGTCAGCCGGGCCACCCTCCACACTGGACGCCAGGCTTGCCACTTTCCGTGCCAGCCACCGGTATCGAACGCTCGACGTCGGCGGGCTGCGCTGGCGCTATCTGGCCGGCGGCGCTGGAGAACAGACGGTACTGCTGCCCTCCCGAGGGACAAGGCTGCCGGACATGTACCTGCTGCTGATCGAAGCGCTGGAACGGGATTTCCGCGTCATCGCGCCGGCTTACCCCGCCGGCGCAGGCATCGCCGGACTTGCCGACGGCCGCCGCGGTCCTCGACGCCGAGGGCGTCAGCCTGGCAGATGTGCTGGGTTCCTCCTTCGGCGGCTTTGCGGCCCAGACGTTCGCCCGCCGGCATCCCGACCGTGTGCGGCGCCTGGTGCTCGCGAACACCGGGAGCCCGGCCGCAACCCCGCTTCCGTTGCTTCCGTTCCTCATCCGGTTCCTGGCTGTCCTTCCGGAAACCGCGGTGCGCTCGTTGACCGGATGGAATTGGCTCCGCTGGTTTGTCCCGGAATCACAGGCGGACGCGATTTTCTGGAAGTCGCTCAGCCAACTGGTTCATTAGTGCAACTCACGTCGGCCACTCAGCCGCGTGATCGTCCAGCCCGACGGGACTGCCGCGCGACACATCGCATTCTCTGCCAGCCCGTCGACCCGTCGGAGGCCATGCTGGCGGTCGTTCGCTAACTGTGCGAGCAGCTGCGCGCCGCTCACGACTCAGGTTCGTATCCAATGGGGCGGGGCAGCGCTAGCGCGTCGTGGCGGGTCAGCACGCCGGGAAACTGGCGAGGATTCCCCTCGACTGATCCAGAAGCGACGCCGCCTGCTCGTCCGCAATCTTGCCCGAGCGTTGCCCTGCGTCGACAAGTCTGATGTAGGCCCCGAGAGCGTCGGCCGCCTTCTTCTCATTAGCACCGGTCTGGTTCTGCAGGAAGTTTGCCGCCCTGTCCAGCTGGGCGAGCATGCCGGGACGTACGTCTGCATCCAGGGATGCGGTGACCTCCCTCAGGTTCGACAGCGGCGCGAGGGGATCGTAGTCACCAACCCCGAAGTTCGCGTCCTCGTTGTACAACAGCACTGGTTTGCCGCCACCATCGGACGCGGGGCCGAGCGCCACCGCCCTTTGGAGGGTGTTGGCGGCGTCGGCAAACGACGAGTCCGAGGGCAGCGACGTGGAATTGAACATCGTTCTCTCCGGGTCGATGAGAACCAGGTGTACTTGCTCCACCGGCCGTCCGAACAGCGTGGAAGCCGCGGTTGCGGAGGCTTCGGCCGTAACCGTATAGCTGTCTTCAACAATTGTGGTCCCCGCATCATTGAAAACACCGATGGAGGTGCCGGAGCCTGTAAACGACACACACTGGTCTCCAACCTCTACGACCAGACGGTTCAACGGCCCGTATAAGGCGTGCGTGGCCGATGAGTCGAAAGGGGTCAGGCCAGGGTCGTAGAAATAGGTGAGTCTCACCGGTTCGTCGGCAGCGCCCCCGACCCGGGTGGCGTCGATCGTAGTATCGAGCCTGTAGGCTTCCTGGGTTGCGGCCGGTGCCGGGGCTGCGTAGCCCGTGAACGGCAGAACGGCGAGCGCCAAAGAGAGGACTGCAGCAGCCGCGATGGTACGCGGCATGTAGGTAGTCATGGCGTTTGCTCCCATGGTGAAAGGATGTCCCGCCTTGGCGGTGCCTGCGGCAGCGAAGGCGCAAATGATTCCGGGCAGATGCCCTGACTGCGGCCTTAACGTGTCGGCCGCCGTAGCCCAAAAGCCTGCGTGTCCCATAGGAGGGGAGCGGCGTGCCCCCTATGCTAAACCCGGGGGAGAGCGCCACGCTAGGATTCCGGAAATGATCTACTCAATTGGGCCTGTCTCAGCGCCGGAGCTTTTGCGAATGAGACTTCTACCAGGGGGATACCGGAGGTCTGTACCCGTACTTGGCTGATTCCACCTGATTGAGACTGAATCGCCGGTCTCACGAGCAACGAAAAAACCCCGCCGTTCCCGTGTAAACACGGGAAACAGCGGGGTTCTAGCTGGTGGCTCCGACCGGCGTCGATCCGGTGACCTTTCGATTTTCAGTCGAACGCTCTACCAACTGAGCTACAGAGCCTAGGTGACATGTCACCATGAGAGCCGGAATTTCTTCTGGCAATCAGAGCGACCCTGACGGGACTTGAACCCGCGACCTCCGCCGTGACAGGGCGGCGCGCTAACCAACTGCGCTACAGGGCCTTGCTATTTTCTTGCTTCTCTGCAGTATCGCTACCGCAATTTTTCAAGGCCTTTAGCCTACCAGACTTTCACGCCCGGCCCGACCAGTTCCTTGCGTACCCCCAACGGGATTCGAACCCGTGCCGCCGCCGTGAAAGGGCGGTGTCCTAGGCCGCTAGACGATGGGGGCCAGAACGCCATCCGGTTGAACCAGGGCAAAAATTAAGGGCCGGAGCCGTTCATTTTTATCCTTTCGGGTTCCTCCGAACTGGACTATAAAACTATAAGGGCAGACCCCCGGATTATCCAAAATCGGCGGTCGCCGGCCTGTCCGGCGCTCATCGCCGCCGGTTCGGGTCCGGCTGCGCCCGCTCGACGTCGTCGGCCGCCGCCTGCTCGCCCTTGGCCCGCAAACCCGCGATGACGCCGTCGACGTCGGCGGCCGGCCGGTTCTGGCTGAGCTTCCGTTTCGCTTCCACCCGGGTGATGACAAGTTCGACGCCGACAATCGCCCGGAGCTGACCGGCGACGAACCGCGCCGGCGCGTCGTCCACCGACCAGGGCCGCTCCGAAGACGCTTCGTGCAGCGTCGTCAGCCGCCGGACCAGGGCTTCAACCCAGGCCGGGTCGTCATGGATCACGAGCCGGCCATAGACGTGCGCGGTGGTGTAGTTCCAGGTGGGGACCACCCGGCCGTGTTCAGCCTTGGACGGGTACCAGGACGGCGAGATGTACGCATCGGACCGCTGCAGGATGACGAGGGATTCGCCCAGCGCCGGCAGCAGCCACTGCTCATTGTTGCGGGCAACATGGCCCAGCAGCGCCCCGTGATCGCCGGCCGCCGGGTCGTAAACAAACGGCAGCAGAGTGGCGAGCAGGCCGCGCTCCGTCGAGGTCACCAGGTTTGCTGCGCCATGGTTCGACAGCAGCTCCGCGATGGCATCCTGGTCGACGGCGAAATGCGAGGGGACGTACATGATCGGTTCCTTCTTCGAGGTGATTTCTTCCACGCGCTGCGGGCAGGGCTGACAAGATCAGGCTACGAGCATGACAGCCAGTATGACCATGACCAACGCAATCCCGCCGTCGAGCACACGCCAGCTGCCCGGGCGGGCGAACAGCGGCGCGAGGTACCGGGCTCCGGTGCCGAGCGCAACGAACCAGACGACGCTGCCGAACCCCGCACCGGCAGCGAACCACCACCGCCCGTCCGCCCCGTGGGTCCCGGCCAGGGAACCCAGCAGCAGAACGGTGTCCAGGTAGACGTGCGGATTCAGCCAGGTCAACGCCAGGCAGGTCCCCAGCGCCGCCGCCCATGTCCCCTTGCACCCGGCAGCCGGCTGGGCCAGCTGCTCTCCGCGGATCGCCCGCAGGGCAGCCCTGCCGCCGTAGACCAGCAGGAAGATGGCCCCGGCCCAGCGCACCAGCTCCAGAACCGCGGGTGCCCGCTCAATCACGACGCCGACCCCGGCAACGCCCAGCACAATCAGCACCAGGTCGGAGATGGCGCACACGGCAACAACCAGCGCGACGTGCGCCCGCTGGACCCCCTGCCGGAGCACGAAGGCGTTCTGGGCGCCGATGGCCACGATGAGGGACAGCCCGCTTGCCAGGCCCGATACGAGAGAGAAGATCACACCACCCACGGTAGAGGCCGCCACAGGATGAAACCAGTTAACAATTCTGCAGCAACATAAGATAAGCTAATGATCGATGTCTCTCCGGAACAGGCCCGCACCCTGGCTACCATTGTGGCGAACGGCAGCTTTGAGGCCGCCGCCACACACCTCTCGGTCACGGCGTCGGCGGTAAGCCAGCGGGTCCGCGCCCTCGAGGTGGCGGTCGGCCGGCCGGTGTTGACCCGGACCCGCCCGGTCGAACTCACCGCGTCGGGCCAGGCGGTGGTGCGCTTCGCCCGGCAGCTGGAGATGCTCTCCGCCGACCTCGCCGAAGAACTGCAGCCGGGCGCCCAGCCCGCCAGCGTCCGGCTCACCCTGGTGATCAACAGCGATTCCCTGCACACCTGGGCGCTGCCCGGGCTCGCGGCGGTGGCGGACAAGGTCCAGCTGGAGATCCTGCGCGAGGACCAGGACTACTCGCTGGAACTCCTCCGCAGCGGCGCCGCAGCCGCCGCCATCACCACCACCGCAAAAGCCGCCCCGGGCTGCTCCTCCCGGCGCCTGGGTGTGATGCGCTACCTCCCGGTCTGCACCCCGGACTTCGCCGCCCGCTTTTTTCTGCAGGGGGCGACGGCGGAAGCGCTCGCCACCGCCCCCGTCATCACCTTCGACCGCAAGGACGATCTGCAGGACCGCTACCTCCGGGGCGCCAGCCGCAAGGCCCTCCAGCCGCCGCGGCATTACGTCCCGGCCGCCCACGAGTTCGGCGAAGCCATCCGCTGGGGAATGGGCTGGGGGCTGCTGCCGGAAATCGAGGTCTCGGAGGAACTGGCGCGGCGCACGCTGGTCGCCCTGGACCCGGAGGCACACGTGGATGTGCCGCTCCACTGGCAGCAATGGCGGCACGGCTCGGCCGCCCTCGAGGAGGTCGCGGCGGCAATCCAGGCTGCTGCCCGCCCGCTGCGCTGAACCCGCCGGGACGGCGCCACGCGCCATGGCAGGAACTTGACTAGACGTGGCCGATTTCCGCCAGTCTTCGGGACGCGGCACGGACTAGATTGGCAGCATGGCAACAACTACCCAGCCCGCCAAGACGCCCTTGCCGCCGGGCCAGATCAGCAGGCTCGGCATCGCCGCCGTCGTCGTCACGGTGGTGCTCTGGGCCTCCGCCTTTGTGGGCATCCGCGCGGTCGGGCCCAGCTTCTCCCCCGGTTCACTGACCCTGGGCCGGCTGGCGATTGCCGCCGTCGTGCTGGGCCTTGTGGTGTTGCCCCAACTCCTGAAGAACAAGAACGTCCCCCGGGGCCGCGAATGGTGGCCCATCCTGGCCTACGGCGTGATGTGGTTCGGCGGCTACAACGTCGCGCTGAACGCCGCCGAGCACCTCCTCGACGCCGGCACGGCCGCCCTGCTGATCAACGTCAACCCGATCCTGGTCGCCATCATGGCCGGCTTGATCCTCAAGGAGGGCTTCCCGCGCTGGCTGATCATCGGCAGCCTCGTGGCCTTTGGCGGCGTCGCGGTGATCGCGCTCGGTTCCGGCCAGCGGTCGACGGCGGACGTCGCCGGGGTGCTGCTCTGCCTGCTGGCGGCGGCCCTTGCCGCGGTGAGCGTCATTGTGCAGAAACCGGTGCTGCGGAAGTTCCCTGCCGCCCAGGCCACCTGGTTCGGCATCATGGTCGGCGCCATCTGCTGCCTGCCGTTCAGCGGCCAGCTGGTCGGCGAGCTGCAGGCGGCCCCGCTGCCCGCAACCCTGGGACTCGTCTATCTCGGTGTCTTCCCGACCGCGATCGCGTTCACCACCTGGGCTTATGCGCTGTCGCTGATCGACGCCGGACGGCTGGCCGCCACCACGTATCTGGTGCCGGGCACCACGATTCTGATCTCCTGGCTGGTGCTCGGCGAAATCCCCACCGTCTGGGGCCTGGTCGGCGGCGCCATCTGCCTCGTGGGCGTCGGACTGACCCGGCGCCGGTCGCGCTGATTCGGCGCTAGAGTTTCAGCTATGCCCGCCTTCCTGCCGCCTGGCCTTCCCATCATTCCGGACGGACCTCACACACCGGGCGACCCGGGCGAACCGGACGACGGCGGGAACGGCCACGATCACGCGCCGTTCCCGATGTCCGACGACGACTTCGAGGCCGCAGTCAACGACGCCCTCGACCGGATCCCGCCGGACCTCGCCAAGACCATGAACAACGTGGCCATTTTCATCGAGGACGACTACACGCCGCAGCCCGGCGAGGATCCGGACACCGTGCTGCTGGGCCTCTACGAGGGTGTGCCGCTGACCGAGCGGGACTCGTGGTGGGACGCCGGCTCGCTGCCGGACCGCATCACCATCTACCGCGAGCCGATCCTGGAGATCTGCGAATCCCGCGAGGACGTGATCGAGGAGGTCACGGTCACCGTGGTCCACGAGATCGCACACCACTTTGGCATCAGCGACGACCGCCTGCACGAGCTCGGCTGGGGCTAGCCTTGTAGGCATGGGACACGACCACAGCCACGCGCACGGCATCTCGGGCTCTGTCACGGGCACTGCTAAGCACCGCAAGCGGCTGGTCGCCGTGCTGGCCATCACCCTCGCCGTCGTCCTGATCCAGATCGTCGGCGCGCTGGTTTCCGGGTCCCTGGCACTGCTGGCCGACGCCGGGCACATGCTCTCGGACGCTGCAGGAGTCTTCATCGCCCTGCTGGCCGCCTGGATCGCCTCCCGGCCAGCCAGCGACCAGCGCACCTACGGCTACCAGCGCGCCGAAGTCCTCGCCGCCCTGGCTAACGCCCTGGTGCTGATCGTGATCTCGGTGGTCATCTTCACGGAGGCCATCCGGCGCCTGGGCTCAGCCCCCGAGGTGCAGACCGACGTCATGCTTTACGCAGCCGTCCTGGGCGCCGTCGCCAACCTCATCTCCCTGCTGATCCTCCGCGGCGCGCAGAAGGAAAGCCTGAACGTCCGCGGTGCCTACCTCGAGGTCCTGGGCGACCTGCTCGGCTCCTTCGCCGTGATCGCCGCCGCAGTGGTCATCATGGTCACCGGCTATCAGACGGCCGACACGATCGCCTCGATCGTGATTGCGCTGATGATCCTGCCGCGGGCCTGGCACCTGCTCCGCGACGTGGTGGATGTGCTGCTGGAGGCAACCCCCAAGGGCGTGGAAGTGCAGCTGATCCGCGAGCACATCCTCGCCGTGGAGGGGGTGGTGTCGGTGCACGACATCCACATCTGGACCATCACCTCCGGGGTACCCGTATTTTCCGCCCATGTGGTGGTGGAGGACGCGGCCCTGGGTGCCCGCGGCGCGGACCAGGTGCTGGACAAGCTGGTCAGCTGCCTTGGCTCGCACTTCGACACGGAGCACTGCACCTTCCAGCTGGAACCTGTCTCCCACGCGGAGCACGAATCACACCAGCACGCCTGAGCCCGGAACTGCACGCTAGGAGAGCACGTCCTTCGTGACGAACCTGCCGTAGGCGAGCGCACCGAAAACGGCGACGTAGCCGCCCTGCAGCAGCGCGTTTGTGAGGAAGGAATCCCAAACCACCGGCTGGCGGAGCAGGTCCGCGAAGTCCAGCCAGTAGTGGCTGAACAGCCACGGGTGCAGCCATTCCAGCTGCGGCAGCGCGTCCAGGACCTGCGAGACCACCGCGAGCACCACCGTGGACGCCATCGCGCCCACGGGAACGTCCGTGAGCGTGGACATAAAGAGCCCGATCGCCGACAAGCCCAGCAACGAGACGGCAAGGTACGCGGCGATCAGCAGCAGCCGCAGCAGCGCCTCCGCTGCCCCGATGGAGTCCCCGGAGAGCAGCGTGACCGGCCCCACCGGGAAGAGGGCAGCGCCGATTCCGGCCCCGACCAGCGCCACCACGAGCGGCGCCGCAGCAGCGAAGACCAGCGCCCCGGCATATTTCACCAGCAACAGCCGGACCCGGCCCGCCGGCGCCACCAGCAGGTACCGCAGGGTTCCCAGCCCGGCCTCGCCGGCCACGGTGTCCCCCGCCACCACCCCCACGGTCAGCGGCAGGAACAGCGGAACGGAAACCAGCATGGCGGTCACGCCGACGAACAAACCGTTCTGGGAAATCCGGTCCAGAAACGCCGGACCCCGGCCGGCCGGCACCGCGGAGGACAGCCGGACGGCCAGGGCAATCAGGATTGGAATGGCCGCCAGCGCACCGAGCATGGCCCAGGTCCTGCGGCGGCGGAACAGCACGCCGAGTTCGGACGCCAGCAGACCGTGCCACCGCAGACCGTGCCTCCGCTGGCCCTGCCGGGCGGCGGCGGGGCCGCCCGGGCTGGAGCTGCGGGGGCTGGTGCGGCCGGGACTGGAGCCGGGGCGTTCGGCAGAAACGGGCCCTTCTTCGGTGCCGGATTTTTCACTGGACAACGTCGAAGCCCTCCCCCGTCAGTGCCACGAAGCGCTCTTCCAGGCTGACCTGTTCGGTCGCGAAGCCGCGGACCCGGACACCGGCCGCCACCAGGGCGGCCACGACCGCTTCCGGAGCCGCGGCGTCCGTGCCCGCCGTCGCGGGCAGTGGCGCGTAGAGGACTTCACCGCCGGGATCTGTGCCGCTGGAATAGTTGCTGGCGGCGTCTGTGCCGGCGGAACGCGCCGTGTCAGGAACTGCCCTGTCAGAGCCGGCCGCGCCAGCCGTCCTGGCCGCAGCCTTGCCATCCGCGGCGACGCTCAGTCCCAGCCGGGCCAGCACTTCGATGGCGGCCCCGGCGTCGGGCGTCAGGACCCGGATGCGGGCCTGCCCGGCCTGCCGCAGCTCCGCAAGGGTCCCCTGCGCCACCAGCCGGCCGGCGCTCATGATGGCCGCGTGTGTGCAGATCTGTTCCACTTCGGCCAGCAGGTGGCTGGAGACGAAGACCGTGGCGCCGTCGGCCGCGAGCGATCGCACCAGGCTGCGGACCTCGCGGGTGCCCTGCGGATCCAGGCCGTTGGTCGGTTCGTCCAGGACCAGGAGTTCGCGGGGTGCCAGCAGGGCGTTGGCGATGCCCAGCCGCTGTTTCATGCCCAGCGAATAGGCGCGGACTTTCTTGTCGGCGGCATGCGAGAGTCCCACCCGCTCCAGCGCCGACTGCACCCGGGCTTTCCGGGTGGCTGCGGGAACGTGTGGGTCAGCGGCGTCGAAGCGGTGCAGGTTGGCCGCGCCGGAGAGGAAAGGGTAGAAGGCCGGCCCCTCCACCAAGGCACCCACGCGGGGCAGCACTCCGTGCAGCTGCCCGGGCATCTCCTGGCCGAGGAGCCGGACGGATCCGCTCGTGGCCGCGGCGAGGCCAAGCAGGAGCCGGATCGTGGTGGTCTTGCCTGAGCCGTTGGGACCCAGGAAGCCGAAAACCGAGCCTTTCGGCACGGCCAGGTCGACGCCGTCGACGGCCAGCTGGTGGCCGAAGCGCTTGCTGAGACCGGAAGTCTCGATGCTGAGTTCCGTCGCCGGCCCGACGGCGGTCACGCGGCTGTCACCCGGCGGTTCACCGCGGCGTGGCGGCGGCCTGCAACCGCTCCAAGGGCACGGATCCGGCGAGGATACGGCCGTCGTCAAGGATCAGCACGTTCACCAGGGACGTGGACACCAGCCGGCCGCCCGGGACGGCCACCGCGGCCTGCTCCAGCAGCGCGGCGGCGCCGGAGCCGTTTCCTTCCGCGTCAGCGTGGCCGGGCCGCAGCGGGTTGGTGGTCGAGAGGTCCGGCGCTTCGGTCTGCGGCGTGCCGCCCGGAGGCTGGGCGGTCCCGGCGGGGAACTCGAGAACCGTTTCCCATCCGGTTCCGATGACCGCGGGCCGCTTCGCAGCCTTCGCTGTGCCCAAGTCCTGCGGTGTGGCGGCGCCGGCCTGGCGCTCCGGCACCGGGATTTCCTGAACGGTGGCCCCGGCCGGCGCTGTGAAGTTGAAGATGGAGGAATCCGGGGCACCGAGCGTGAGGCTCGTAAAGGCGACGCTGAAGGCCGGCTCGGACTGTCCCCGGGCCTTCAGCTCGACGCTGAGCGGCAGGCCGCTTTCGCCGTCGACCGCAATGGAGACGGATTCCAGCAGGGTGACGCCGGACTTCGGGGTGAGCACCAGTTTGTAGGCTGCCCGCCCGGCCACCTGGGAATCCGCGCCGACGGACACCTCAGTGCTCGCGTCGAGCTTGGCGAGCAGCTTGTCAGCCAGCTCCTCGGGCGTCGGAGTTCCGGGACGGACCGAGTGGCGGTCGGCGGTTCCGGCCGGCAGCTGGGCGTGCGCTGCGGTGTTGTCCTTGGAGTTGTAGAACCAGAGGTCATTCCCGTTCCGGACCGCGTTCCGTTCGGCCATCCGGTCCAGGATCTGCACCCGGGCTTTTTCGGCTCCGTCCAGGTAGACGCGGGCTGTGTGGGGCCCGGTCAGCAGCTCCAGCCACGCGGTCTCCGGGGCGCCGGCCCCGGACTCCGGCAGGTCCGGCAAACCGATCTCGGAGTTCTGTTCCAGCGTCCCCGAGAGGGATTTCTCGCCGTGCCGGGCGATCATCTGCAGCACCTGCTGCGGAGTTTTGTCCGGTAATGAGTCTCCGGCGCTGGCGGGGAGGGAACCGGACAGGACGCCGGCCGCGATCACGGCCGGCACCGCCACGGCGGGGATCCAACGCAGCCATTTGCGCGTCATCGTGACAGCGCTCCAACCTTGCAGCTCATGTTTCAACAGTACGCCCGGGCATGGCCCGTTTCACCCTTCACCGCCAGATTGGTCAGGGCGGGCGGCCTGGTCCGGCCGGAGGCCTGGTAGGGCGGGCGGCCTGGTCCGGCCGGAGGCCTGGTAGGGCGGGCGGCCTGGTCCGGCCGGGCGGCGGGCACGACGGTGCC
The DNA here is from genome assembly GCF_059383535.1 of Pseudarthrobacter sp. HLT1-3. NCBI lineage: Bacteria > Bacillati > Actinomycetota > Actinomycetes > Micrococcales > Micrococcaceae > Pseudarthrobacter > Pseudarthrobacter sp. HLT1-3. Next base: position 101,088 of record NZ_JBWZCJ010000005.1, read on the forward strand.
GGCGGCGCCGTCGACCGTGATGCTGTGCCCGGTGCGGATCAGCGAGGTGGCGTCGGGGACGCCGACCACTGCCGGGATCCCGTACTCGCGGGCGACGACGGCTCCGTGCGAGTTGGGTCCGCCCATCTCCATCACCAGTCCGCCGGCGGTAAGGAACAGCGGCGTCCAGCCCGGGTCCGTGGAGGGTGCCACCAGGATCTCCCCGGGCTCCAGCTGCGCACCCTGCGGCTCCAGGATGACGCGGGCCGCGGCGGTTACCGTGCCGGCCGATGCCGGGGTGCCCGTCAGCACCCCGGGGGTTCCGGCATCCGCCCCGGCGGCGCTGGCCTGCAGCGCTTCCGGTTCCGTCCCGTCCGAGAGCAGCACCCGCGGGATGTGCCGGCGTCCCAGTTCCCGGGCGTAGGCGGTGCGACGCTCCGCCACGACCGGATGCAGCGGGGTCCCCGCAAGGGCCTTGCGGGTCTCGACCAGGTCCAGGAAGAAGACGTCGTCCGCCTCATCGATGCGGCCGGCCGCGGCCAGCTCGGCCCCGATGTGCTGCAGTTGCCCGCGCACCACGGCCAGCGCCTCGACGATGTGGTATTTCGGTAGTTCGCGCAGCCCGGCAAACATCCGGGTACGTTTCAGTGCCGCCCGCACCAGGACTGCCCGCAGTCTGCTCTGCTCCCCTGCGGCGGCGGCAAGCCTGTCGATCTGCGACTCGGCATCCCGCGCTGCCCTGCTGAACTGCCGGTCCGGAGCCTGGTCGGTGTCCTCCAGCCGCAGGTAGTTGGCCAGGACGCCGAGGATATGGGCCGGGTCGTCGGACCAGCGGGGCATGCCGACGTCGATTTCCGCGACAGCCCGGTGCCCGTAGCGGCCCAGGAATCCGGCGAGCCCCGACTGCACAACGGCGGGAAGCTCGTGGGCGCGGTAGCGGCGGACCAGCTCCGGGACCGCCACGTCGTCGAACACGGCAGCGGATCCGGCGTCGGCCCGGATGGCGGAGGCGAGCCGCCAGAGCGCCAGGTCCATCTCGGTGGTCACGTTGTTGGGCAGCCCGCGCAGGACCTGCTGCAGCGACCCCGGACCGGCCGCAGGCCCCAACAGCTTGCCGGCGGCCGCCAGCAGGGCAAAACCCAGCGCCGGCAGCGGCAGGATGTTCGGGACCACCGGGAACAGCTCCCGTCCCAGGATGCGCTCCACGTGGTCCAGGCGCTGCCCCGTTGTGGCGCCGGCCGGCACGATGAGGGCGGCCCGGAACCGCTCGCCGAATCGTTCCGCCCGGCGCAGCGCGGCTTCGGGCCGGAACACGGCGCGGATCAGCGACTCCGGGACCCGGGCCCGCGCTGCCACCGGGCCGACGTGCCGCAGCACATGCCACGGGGACTTGCTGGTGACGGAAAAGCGGGGGTCCGCGAACAGCTTCCGCATCACCATTGCGGAGCGGGCTTCCATCACGTCGAAGACCCGGGGAACGACCGACCGCCCGACGGCGCTCCGCAGCACGGGAGTCAGGTCGAAGAAGAGGCGCTGGCCGGCCTCGACGTAGGGTGGCGGCCCCTCGTGCGGCTCGGGGACGTCGAAGTGCGCCGCGCGCGCCACGGACGAGGCAATCAGCCGGAAGGCTGCGAGCCCCATCGGGGTCAGCGGGCGGGTCAGGCCCTGGGCCAGGCTGAAGCACAGGTAGACGCGTGTCCCGTCCCGGACCCGCTGCCGCTCCGGCATCGGATAGAGGGTGGTGATGGGCCGCGACTGTGTCAGCCACAGCTCGCCGCCGCTGGCGACGGCCCATTCGAGGTCCTGCGGCGCGCCGAAGTGAATTTCGGCGCGGCGGCCCAGACGCTCCAGCGCCGCAATCTGGGCGTCGTCCAGGCAAGGCTGTGACCCTGACCCGGACCGTTCGATCCGTTCGGTCCCCCCGCCCGGAAGCGGCCGGATCACCACCTGCTTGCTGCCGATCCGGCGCTCCAGAATCCTTTGCGTGGCGCTGTCGACGACGAAGTGGTCCGGGTTGACTGCCCCGGACACCACGGCTTCGCCGAGCCCTGGACTGGCGTCAATAACCGCCTCGTGCCGTCTTCCGGTCACCGGATTCGCGGTGAACAGCACCCCCGCCACCGCTGCGTCGACCATCCGCTGGACGACCACGGCGAGCGCCACCGTCGAGGGACTGATCCCGTGCGTGGCACGGTAGCTCACGGCACGGTCGGTCCAGAGCGAGGCCCAGCACTGCCGGACCGCGGCCAGGACCGCGTCGGCGCCCACGACGTTCAGGAAGGTGTCCTGCTGGCCGGCGAAGCTGGCGAAGGGCAGGTCCTCGGCGGTCGCGGAGGAGCGCACGGCAACCGGGGCGTCGGTTCCCAGTGCGGTGTAGGCGTCCCGGACGGCCTCGGCAATGTCAGCGGGAACCGCCGCGGCCAGGACCAGCTGGCGGGCTGCGGCGGCCAGGCCGGCGAGCCGCGGAAGATCCTCCGGGGCGGTCCCGGCCAGGTCCGCCTGGACGGCGTCCAGCCCGGCCGGGGCGGTGGCACGCCGGTAGGCCTGCGTGGTGAGGCAGAAACCGGCCGGGACCGGCAGCCCGGCCCGCATCAGTTCACCGAGGTTGGCCGCCTTGCCGCCGACGTCGGGGAGCAGTTCCGCGCCGGCCTGCTCCAGTGCGATCACCAGCGCCTGCCGCGGTTCCTGCCCCAGCGCGCCGGGTCCGGGGAGCTGCTCCACCTGCCGGTCCTCCGTTCAGCGGCTTGAGCCGTTCGGGGCTACGAGGTCCCCAGAATGGGTCCGAAGTTCACCCGGTCAGCCAGCCGGGGGTCGTCCCGGTCCGGGACCACCATGACGGGGCCCTTGGTGTGGTGCAGGATGCCGTCCGAGGTGGACCCGAGCAGCATCCCGGCGAACCCGCCGCGGCCGCGGGTGCCGACGACCACCAGTTCCACGTGCCGGCTGGCCTCGACGAGGATGTCCACGGGCGAGCCGTCCACCAGCTGGGTCTCGACGGTGAGGCGGGGAAAGTGGCTTCGGATCCAGGCGGCGCCGGCGTCGAGCTGGGTCCTGATGTCGGCGAAGAGTGCTTCCCGGTCCATCGGCGCCGGGACCCAGGCGAGCGATCCGCTGTACTGCGGGACGGCGCACACCACCCGCAGCGGCGCCGAAAGACGCTCGGCCTGGGCTGCGGCCTCCAGGACCGCCACGCGGGCCTGTTCGGAGCCGTCGACCCCCACCACCACAACGTTTTCGACCGGGGCCTGCCCGGACTTGGCCCGCTCGGCCAGGACGCGCTTGTCATCGGTGGTTTCGCCCAGCCGGTCGGCGCAAATCAGTGGCACGGTGACGGTGGGGCATTTGGAGTGCGCAGGGAGGGCACTGCTGACCGAGCCGAGCAGGCGCCCGACGAAGCCGCCCCGGCCCCGGGTTCCGAAGACCAGCAGCTCGGCGGTTTCGGACATTTCCAGCAGGACGCCGGAGGCGTCGCCGTTCTCGACGGAAGCCTCGACGTCGATGCTGTATCCCGCGACCTTGTTCAAGGCCTGCTGCAGGATGGCCTCCGCGCCCTCGCGGATCACCGAATCGTCGACGGTGGCGTAACCGCCGTCGAGCCCTGACGCGGCGAAAATCGGAACGGAATAGGCGGTCACGATATGCAGGGGGCGGCGGCGGCGCTCGGCCTCACGGGCGGCCCAGACCAGGGCGCATTTGCTGTGGTCTGAACCGTCGACGCCGACCACAATTCCCCGGGGAGTCGCGGACCTTCCGGGGGTATCCCCAGCCGGATCCGGATGCACCTGTTCTCGGCCCATGGGGTCCGCCTCCTTGCGATTCATGCCTGATGTTGCGGCTATTCTGCCAGACGTGCCCGCGTGCAGCGTCCACCGGCAACGCGCCCGAAGAATCTGCGGCCAGAAGCCCTGGTTTTCTTCACTATTCTCGGTTTGCCGGGAACAAGCAAGAAGGCGGCCGGGGCGGCCCAACTGACCAGCGTCGCGAAGGTTTTACCCAGTGTTTACACGGCTTCCGGTGACCCCGAATGACGGCGGATTTCGGCCCCCGAGTCTCCGAAAAGCGCGAATTTCCCCGGAACAGCTAATGTTGCAACTGCTCTATCCAAGGGTGGAAATGTTGGGTATTCTTCGAGCGTTACGAAAACGAGACTCTAGTTTCAGAACGCAGTTCACTTGAGTGGGCTGGTTTGGAGCGGTCACATTTTCGGGGCATCGGCCCAGCAACCGCATCATTCTAGGAGGGACCTGCAGTGGCGAGCATGACTACGTCCGGCGGCATCGAACGGACCGCCGCCGTCGTGATCGGCACCGGCCTGTCCGGGCTGGCGGTTGCCAGCGAGCTGCAACGGCGCGGCGTCAACTCCATCATTGTGGACGGCCTCGATCTGCTGGGCGCCGGGAATCCGGCCAACACGTCTTCCCTGCAGCGCTGCGACGCGGCAGACGCCGGCAGCCTGCGGGAACGAAATGAGATCCTCCGGCATCTGAGGAACTACGCCGCCAGCCACAAGCTGGACGTCCGCAACAACATCCGTGCCCTGCAGCTGGAACACCTCGACGCCGCCGTCACGGGTTCCACCCACCAGTGGGCCGTCCGCACACCCGGCGGTGTCCTCCTGGCGGACCACCTCGTCCTGACCCGTTGCGCCCACAGCCAGCTGCGCCGGATGCTTTCCGAGCTGGGGATGGCAGCGGGGCACAACCTGATGGCCGCCATGCACGCCCTGGGGATGTACCTCGTGGGCGTGGGCGAGCTGATCACGCCCACGCCGAAGGAAGTGCTGCGCCAGGCCAAGGTAGTCGGCCAGGCGATCTCGGCCAAGGTCTACCCGGACGGCTTTCCCGCCGCGTTGCCCGGAGGTTATGCCCTCGCCGAGCCCGCCTGACTGCAACGCGGGGTCAGACACGGCCCATCAGGGGGCTCCGGATGGGCGCGACGTGACCCCGCGTTGGTAGTGGTCAGCTTTCGGTGTCGCTACCCGAACCCGGCTTGAGGCGGCTTTTCGCCATCAGCCCCAGAACAACGAGGATACCGATCGCTGTCCCGACGAAGATCACGATGCTCCACGGGAACGGCTCCGCTGAGCTGGCCTGCGGCTCCGGCGCTGTCGTGATACCCGGCTGGGGGGTTCCCATCGTGGGAACCGCGGCAACCGCCGTCGAGCCGGTGGCCCCGGCGGTGGCGGTAAACGTGAAGCTGCCCTCAATGGGGTGGCCGTCGGAGCTGGCCACCCGCCAGGCAACGGTGAGCAGGCCGGCGGGCGCGCCGGGCTTGAGCCGCTCGGAGGCGACGTTATCCACGATTTCCACCGGGCCGTCGGCCCAGCTGGTCCCCGCCGCGTCCGTCACCGCGATCTGCGCCCCTATCGCCAGCGGGTTCTTGTTGAAGGTGATGGAAACCTTCTCCGGGGGCGCCGCCACGGTGGCGCCGGAGGCCGGGCTGGTGGACTCTGCGGCGTCGTGGGCCGAGGCCGGAGCGACCGCACCCAGCAGGGCGGCGGCAAGGAGTGCCGTGCCCAGCAGGGCACTCAGAAACTGTCGGATGACGCGCATGGGAAAAGCTGCTCCTAGTGTTGGCTTCCTTACAGACTATGGGAATCTGGCCGGGCGCCGCTGGTGCGCCCCATAGGATTCAAGGAACACCCACTCTCCCGGAGGACTAATGCTCAAGCAGGGCTCTGCACTCGATCGGTACTTCATGATCTCCGAGCGGGGGTCGAACTTCTCCCGCGAGATCCGCGGAGGCTTCGCCACGTTCTTCGCGATGAGCTACATCGTCGTACTGAACCCGCTGATCCTCTCCGGTCCCGATTCCACCGGCGCCACCCTGGGCTTCCCCGCCGTCGCCGCCGTCACCGCTTTCGCGGCCGGCATCCTGACCATCCTGATGGGGGCGTGGGCCAAGCACCCTTTCGCGCTGGCAACGGGGCTGGGCGTCAACGCCTTCGTCGCCGTCACGGTGGCCACCAACCCGGGCCTGACCTGGCCCGACATGATGGGCCTCGTGGTCCTCTCGGGCGTCACCATGCTGATCCTGGTCCTCACCGGATTCCGTACCGCCGTGTTCAAGGCGGTCCCTGAAGGGCTGAAAACCGCGATTGTGGTGGGCATCGGGCTGTTCATCGCCCTGATCGGCCTGGTCAACGCGGGTTTCGTGCGCCGGATCCCGGACGTCGCCGGCACCACCGTTCCGGTCGGCCTGGGCTTCGACGGCAAGCTCCTGGGCTGGCCCACCCTGGTCTTTGTCCTGGGCCTGATCCTGACCATCGCACTGGTGGTCCGCAAGGTCAAGGGCGCTATCCTGATCGGCATCATCGCCTCGACCATCCTGTCCGTGATCCTGGAATTCACCCTGCACATCGGCCCCAGCTTCGACGGCAAGACCTACAACCCGGCAGGCTGGTCCCTCGTGGCCCCGAAGTTCACCGAATGGGCCGCCCCGGACCTGTCGCTGATCGGCAAGGCCAACCCGCTCGGCGCCTTCGAGCACCTGGGCTTCATCGCCGCGACCCTGCTCGCGTTTGTCATCCTGCTGAGCATCTTCTTCGATGCCATGGGCACCATGGTCGGCCTGGCCACCGAGGCCGGGACCATCGACAAGGACGGCAACATCCCCAACGTTGACCGCGTCCTCCAGATTGATGCGCTCGGCGCGATCGTGGGCGGCGGCGCGTCGGTCTCCTCCAACCAGATCTTCGTCGAGTCCGGTGCCGGCATCGGCGAAGGCGCCCGGACCGGTCTGGCCTCGATCGTCACCGGCCTGCTGTTTCTGGTGGCCATGTTCTTCACTCCGCTGATCAACCTCGTGCCGTTCGAGGCAGTGGCGCCGGCGCTCGTCGTCGTGGGCTTCATGATGGTTTCCCAGGTCGGCAAGATCGACTGGACGGACATGGGCATCGCGATCCCGGCCTTCCTGACCTTTACCCTGATGCCGTTCACCTACTCGATCGCCAACGGCCTGGGCGCCGGTTTCATCAGCTTCGTCCTGATCCGCACCTTCCAGGGCCGCGCCCGCGAGGTCCACCCGCTGATGTGGGCCGTGGCCGCGGCCTTCCTGCTCTTCTTCGCGATCGGCCCGATCGAAGCGGCGCTGGGGATGCACTAAGCACCAACCATCCCGCCGAGGTGACACTTCGCGCCCATGTTCCTCCACGGGCTGGACGCGAAATGCCACCTCGGCGGTGCTTTTGGGGGTGTTGCAGGCGTGAAATCCGGAATTCCGGACGGCACGACGGCGGCGCGGCTGGTTTTCCGGCACGGGCTGCGGTGAGCTAGGGGCATGGTTTCCCCCGCGCCCGTCATCGATGTCCCCCCGCAGCCCTGGACCGGCCGGTTCGACGGCGACGGCGCCGAACACCGCCGCTGGTGGCAGGCCGTCACGCCGTACGCCCCGCGCCGGGCCCGGGACGCGTCCGCCCGGCCGGCGGTCCTTCTCGGGTTCGGCAGCGATGCCGGGGTGCGCCGCAACAAGGGCCGCACCGGTGCCGCCGCCGCGCCCGCCGCGATCCGCGCCGCCCTCGGTCCGCTCGCCTTCCACCTTCGCAGGGACGTGCACGACGCCGGCGACGTCACCGTGGCCGGGGATGCCCTGGAAGCGGGCCAGGCCCGTGCCGGGCTCGCCATCACCAGCCTGCTCGACGCCGGGCAGCTGCCGGTGGTGCTGGGCGGCGGGCACGAGACCGCGTTCGCGAGCTACCTGGGCGTGGCCGGTTCGGCGGCGGTCCGCGACGGCCTGCGGGTGGGCGTGCTGAACCTGGACGCCCACTTCGACCTCCGCGACGAACCCTTGCCCAGTTCCGGCACACCGTTCCTGCAGATGGCCCGCGCCGAAGCCGCCGCGGGCCGCGAACTGAAGTACGCCGTCGTCGGCATCTCCGAGCCGAACAACACCCGGGCGCTGTTCCGCACCGCCGAGGATCTCGGTGCCGACTTCCTCCTCGACGAGGACTGCTCGGCGGAGGCCGCGCGGGCCTTCGTTGCAGCGTTCCTGGCGCAGGTGGACGCCCTCTACCTGACCATCGACCTGGACGTGCTGCCGGCCTCGGTGGCGCCCGGGGTGAGCGCGCCGGCGGCGTACGGGGTGCCGCTGCCGGTGATCAGCGCGGTATGCCGCCAGGTGGCGGCGAGCGGAAAGCTGCTGCACGTGGACGTCGCCGAACTCAACCCGGAGTTCGATATCGACCAGCGCACCGCCAAGGTGGCTGCGCGGCTCATCAACACGCTGCTGGCGTAGGCCTGGTCAGCGCGGGACTGCCGCCACTGGACCGGACCACGGTCCGGCCAGTGCTGTTTCCGGGAGTCGCGTCAGCGCGGCGGGGTCTGCCGCCTGCGCCAGGACGTCGCTGACGAACCGCAGGATCTCCTCGCCGGCCATCACCCCGGAAGCCGAGGTCACCGTCAGGTTTGGCCGGGTGAACGAGTCGCTGTCGAGTTCGCCGTGCGATGGGCGGATGGCGATGTCGGCCAACTCGAGGATGCCTGCGTCCAGGCGCGAGTCGCCCGCGGCCACCAGGAGGCCTGAACCGCTGCGGCGCCGGACTTCCTGCACGGCGGCTTCCTTGGTGATCGGAGCCGGCACGCAGTAGAGCTTGCGACCCTGCAGGGACGTCGTCCAGCCGCGGGCGGCACACCAGTCGTTGAGCCCGTCCAGGTACGCATCGGTCAGCGCCTGCCGGTCAACGATCGAGTAGACAAAGTAGTCTTCGGCGGTCCGGACCCTCAGCACCGCGGGGTCTGCGGCGCTGCCGGTGAGATGGTCCAGCACGTCCGCCAGGGGCGCGCAACCGCCCAACGACCGCCGGATGTGCCGGGACCAGCCGGCGTCGGGCTCGCCGTCGTGCAGCAGAACTGCGCCGTTGGTGGTGACGGCGTACCCGCGGCCAAAGCCCGGGAGCCGCACGCGGGAGAACTGGGCCTGGGTGCGGGTGGTGACGGGCACGAAGACGCTCCGCTCCACGATCCCTTCCAGCAGCTCTTCCGCGGCCCGGGTCATGAAGGACAGCGGCGCCGCGTCATAGACCTCGGCGACGACCATCCGCGGCGCCTGGTGGTCGCTCCCCACGAGAGCCATGGAGTTCGAAGAGTAGATCAAGGTACGGTCCAGGTCGCTGGCCACCATGACGGGTGCGGCGCTTGATGTAACGCTCATACGTCGACCACTGCCTTGCCGTCGGCGCCGGTTGCTCCCGGCGTGTGGAGCGGATGGATCAGTCCGACACAGCTGTAGGCCAGGTCCGGGACCTCCAGCACTTCGACGCCGCGCTGTTCGGCCAGGTGCAGCACGTGGGCGAGCTCCGGGACGGCCTCGGGGCGCACCAGCACCTTCCATGGCACGCGCCGCAGGAGGACCCTGGTGGTTTCGCCGACCCCCGGTTTGACCAGGTTCACGTTGTTGATGCCGAAGCCGCGGCTGATCGCCTCGACGGCGGCCCAGCCGGACCAGTCCGCCTCCGGGAGCCCGGCGATGTCCGAGGGGCCGTGGGCTGCCGCCCGCAGGACCTCGTCCCGGACGCCGTCGAACTGGGCCGTGACGGCCGCCAGGAAGTCGCGGGAGACGTCGCTGCCGGCGAGCTCCGAGTAGAACTTGGCCCCGTGGAAATCGCCGGGGCCGATCAGGGCCTTGTTGAAGACGGTGCGGGAGACAAGGCCGGACACGGTCGAGTTCAGGCAGGCCGACGGGACAAGATAGTCCTCCCGGGTGCCGAAGATCCGGACGCTGCGCCCGGGATCCGCGAGGACCGCAAGGTCCGGCCGGAACGCCGGCCCGTCGGTCTTACGGAAGAGTTCGACGGCGGCGGCCAGTTCGCGTGCGATGGCTCCCTTGCCGGTCCAGCCGTCGACGAACATAACGTCCTCTGGGCGGTGCCGGGAGGCGAGATAGCCGAGCGCGGTCTGGTCAATGCCGAGCCCGCGGACGATGCTGATGGCATAGTGCGGCAGCGTCAGTCCGTGGACTTCCCGGGCCCAGCGCTTCATCAGGATGCCCACGGGGGTTCCGGCGCGGGCGAGGGACACCAGCACGGGCGCGTCGCCGCGCAGCTTCAGGACCTGCTCGGTGAGCGTTCCGACGGCGTGCGCGATCCGGACGGCGGTGCTCTCCAGTGCGGCCTGGAACAAGGCGCCGTACTCGGGTGAGGGTTCGAACTCCTGCGGCAGCGATTCGGCGTAGCTGGCCTTGCCGGACTGGATCGCCGCTTCACGCTCTGCCTTCGGCGCTTCCAGCTGCGCAAAGCTCAGGTCCTTCAGCAGCCACTCCACGTCCTCCGGCAGATAGGAGCCAAAGGCGGGGCCGACCAGCGGCGTCGGGAACGGTGACTGGACCGGCAGCACAACAAGCCGGACGTCGTCGGCGCTGCCGGCGACCGCCTCGGCGATCCTGCCGGGGGCCAGGAGTCCGGGCACCGGGGTGCCGGGTTCCGCCATGATCACCACCGTATCGAAGCGCCCTTCGGCGTGCGTGAAGTTGTAAGCAAACCGCGGTCCGGGCCCGTCCGGGGCGTCGTCGTCGCTGTCAAAGGCGATCGCGGAACGGATCGCGTAGCCCGGTTGGTCCAGTGCGGCGATCGGTGAGCGGGTGCTGGTGGAATAGCGGATGTCGGCGTCGGGGCGCAGGTCCTGGAGCCGGGCGGCGACCGCCAGCGGCAGGGCCATGAATTCCTCCGTGGCGAGGATAAGCACGCGGGTCCCCGCCGCGGCGCTGCTGCCGAGGTCGGCGGCAAGGGCGTCCGCGATGCGTGCCGCCTGGTCCGGATCCGGACGCCCGGCTACGCCGAATCGTGCGCTGCGGATGGGCGGCACGATTCCGGTCAGGTCCAACAGCTGGATCCGGCCCGGGCCGGGGACCGCTTCGGGCGGGAGCGGAAGGCGGCCGATCAGCTCCGCTGCGTCCGCGGCGAGGGTGTCCGGCAATTGGATGCTTCCCTGCGCCAGCGCCACGGCGCTGATCCGGGTGCCGAGGTCGCGTGCCAGCTCATCAAGGCGGTCCCGGTCTGCCGGGGAGCGGAGGTCCACCAGGGAGGCGACGACGTAATGGCGGTGCGGGGCGGTGCGGTGCAGTTCGCGGATGGTGTTGATGATCGTGGCGCCGGTGCTGAGTTCGTCGTCCACCAGGACCACGGTCCCGGCCAGGTCCAGGGCGGCCCGGCTGGTCGGCAGCAGCTGATGGGAGGTTGCATGCGAATGCATTTCCTCGAACGCGCCGTACGGCTCGATCCCGCTGCTGCCCTGCCGGGTGGAGTGGAGGTAATACGTGCCCAGTTGCCCGGCCACCAGCTGCCCCAGCCCGGTGGCGGTTTCCGCGTAGCCGATGGTCACGACGCCGGGAAGTTCCGTTTGCTCTCCGGCGAGCAGGTCGCACAGGGCTGCCACGGCGGCCATCCTGGTGCGCCGTTCAGCCTCGGCCGGGGCCACCCCGCCGTCCGGCAGTGATGCGGCGTCCAGCAGGCGCTCCAGCCTGTCGGCGGCCTCGTCAATGACGGCGGTCAGGGATCCGGAGGCCTCGGGGAGCTGGAGTTCCCGGCGGACCAGGAGCCCCAGCAGCCGCCCCGCCGACGTCACGATCCCGGGTTCGGTGGGGACGTGCTTGGCGAGCACCCGCGAGACCAGCAGATGGGCCCGTTTGGGATTGCGCCGCAGCGCCAGCCCGACCAGTGCCTTCACCGGCAGCACGCTGCGGCCGGGCTCTGAGACCACGTCGACGCCGAGGGCATCGCGCACGTAACCGCCGCTCCAGGGAGCCTCCGTCGAGAGTTGCTTCACCGCATGCTCGCTTCCAGTAGTTCGACAAAATTGACGCCAGGCCGCGCGACCCCGAAGGCCCTGGCCCGCAACAGGGTGCGTTCCGCCCAGGCCCGATGTGGCTTCGCCTCGTTCATCTTGTTTCCATAGGACGATGCCTTCACCCCTCCCCCTGCACTCCCGGCAATGTCCAGCGCATCGAGGTATTCCTCGTGGCTCACGACGCACATGGCGTGCACCACGGGCACATGGGTGGGATGGATAACGGTCTTGCCCAGCAGGCCGTTGGCCAGATCCAGTTCAATCTCGCGGATCAGGCCGTCCAGATTTTCCAGCAGGATCCGCTTCCGGAGTTTGCCCTCGTTGGCGGCTTCGAACGGCGTGGACCGCAGTTGCGGCCGCAGGACCCGTTCTGTGTTGACGAAGTGTTCCCAGACGGGGCCGGTGATGACCCAGCCGTCATTCGGGCGGCCGAAGATGTTCACGACGTCGCCGATGATGTTCGCGACGACCTTGACGTTGTAGATGGTCAGGTCGCGGGAACGGCGCAGGCCAAAGGCACTCGACATGTCGGTGGCACCGATCCGGACGCACAGCACGAGATCACGGAATTCTTCGATCAGGGCGAGGTTGTCCGTCAGCACCCTGACGCGTGACTCCAGGTGGGTTGTCGACAGGTCCTCGATGATCGGCATCGCCATCAGGGCCTGTTCCTCCGGGGCCCCGGTGCGTCCGGCTTCTTCGTTCAACAGCTGCAGTGCCGCCAGGAAGGCGCGCCCGCGCCCTGTTTCGTTCTCGAACTTGGGCAGGACGAAGCCGTAGACCACTTTGAGGGCGGCACCGGCCCTGCGGCCGACGTCGAGCAGCTGTTCGGGCGTACGGCACCGGATGAAGATCAGCGGGAGCTCGCCCGGATCGTCGTGGGCCAGTTCCGCCAGGGCAGCGAGCAGGTTCTCCTCTGCGGCGGGGACTTCCCCGTCGGGGACGGCGTCTTCGAGGCAGACGACGATGCTGAGGCACCCGGCCCGCGCCTGTTTCCGGATTCCGTGTGCCAGCGAGCTTCTGGTGGCCGGCGAGTACAGGGTGGCGCCCAGTGCGACGGCGAGCAGGCCCGGGTCCGAGGTGCGGTGAAGGTGTTCAGGGCGAAGGTGGAAAAGCCTATCCTTGACGGATTCGGTCAGGGCTTTGAAGTGCTGCATCGTCCCCTAGCGGATAGCAGTGGTGCGCTTCCGGATCAGCGCAGGAGGACCCGTTGGTCCAGTGGGATGGTCATGGTGAAACCGAAAATAGCCCAGATGGCTGCATCGGAGGCGTCTGCGGGCACGAACTCGGCGCGAAGTTCAAGGACCGCGCCGACCCGCACGACATACAGAACGCTCCGCAGCCCGGCATCGTTCCGGGCGGCAACCGCGGCGGCCGCGCCGTCGAAGACTCCGACCGTCAGCGGGGTCTCCCCCGCGACGAACAGGGCGCGTCGCAGCAGCCGGATGTGGCGCAGCGACACGATGCCGGCCCCGTCCTGGACGCCGGCCAGGGGCCGATTTCCGGGAGTGACGACGGCTGTCCCGGCCTTGTGCCCGTCCGTGTGGTGTGCGCCGGTGGTGAGCCGCTGGTCCTCCCACGCCACCGAGCGAACCCCGGCCACCAGGAGTGAGCCAATCGCGGATTGCCTGGCGTTCAGGCGCACCACCGGGTTCGCTTCCCCCAACTCGCGGAGGCTGCCAAAGTCCGGGGCAGGGAACAGCCGCTCCGACGCCGTCGGGGCGCGCCGGGGGCCCGGCCTGGATGCCGCCGGGGCGCTCGTGGACGGTGCGGGCGCCGGGGCGGCACCGAGCGTGAGTCCGCCCGACGGGGCCGGTGCGGAGCCGAGCGTGAGTCCGCCCGACGGGGCCGGTGCGGAGCCGAGCGTCAGCCCGCCCGACGGGGCCGGTGCGGAGGCGCGGGCAGTGCTGTGCGCAGGGGTCTGGGTGGGCTCAGGCTGCGCCACGGCCTTCCGGCGCCGGCTGAGGTATCCGATGTCGGTCCGCACTGCGGTTCGATTCAACGCCATGTTCAGAGCTTCAGCTTGAAGTCGGCAGCAACGGCTGCGAGCCCGGCCTCGTAACCTTGGCCGAGGGCACGGAACTTCCAGCCCCCGGCGTGCCGGTAGAGCTCGCCGAGGATCATGGCGTTGATCTTGTCGAGGTTCCCCCGCGGCACCGTGAAACGCAGAAGTTCCCGGTTTTGTTCGGTGGCGACCCGCAGGTAGGCGTTCTTGACGGCCCCGAAGGTACCGGGCCCCCGCACATCCGGATCCACGTAGAGGAGCACCGCGATCTTCTGGACCGACTCGGGCACCCGGTTGAGGTCGACGTCGATCTGTTCCTGGTCTTCCGCTCCCGCGAAGGAAATGCTGCCGTCGGGGCTGGCGATCTGGTTGAAAAACACCAGATGGTCATCCGAGATGGCGCGGCCATCCGTCCCGCACATGATCACCATCGGAACCAGCTCCGCCTGCGGGCCACGGCTCGGGACGAGGTCCCAGCCGATTCCCAGCAGCACTTTCGCCAGTCCCGGGTTCTCAGCAGTAAGGGCGGCGTTGCTGCCCGCGACCATCGAAGTCACTAGCGTCCTTCCAGATGAAGACCATCAATATCAAACTTGTCCCGAAGGAACTGGCCGTGGACGGCCAGTTCCGTTACGGCCCCCGTCCGGACCTGGTTGTCCAGGTTCTGGGCGGTGGAATATAGCGTGTCGAGCTGTTCCAGCAATACCGCTGTGTCCGCCGAGTCGTCGGTCCGCGATGCAGCGGCCAGCATCAAATAGGCCCGCAGCGGCGACGGGAGATAGTCGGTGACGACGGCGTTCAGCAGGACGCGCTGTTCCGTGGACGCCCCCGACTGGCCGATGTAGCCGATGAGGGCACGCAGGATGTCGGCCAACTGCAGCACTTGGGACACCACGACCGTGGGCAGTTCGGCGCCATTGCCCAGGACGGTCCGACGGAGCTCCTCAAGCGCGGTCCCGGTGACGGTCAGTTCGTCCGCAACCGGATCCGCGGCGGGCGGAGATTCGGCCCCGGGGACCGCGGCGGAGCGGGACGCCGCTCCGCCGCCGAACAGCGAGCCTAAGAATTTTGCGACCATAGCCCGTAAGCCTATTGCTCAGGGCTGACGACCACTAATTCCCCTCCTGTTGCCGCACCCTGTCCAGGTAGGGGCGCGCCCGTTCCAGGCCGGTTTCGAGGGCCTGCACGGTGCCTTCCATGCTCTTGTTGGCCTGGGAGCGGAAGGTGTCGATGGCGTCCATGGTCTGGAAGACGTTGTCGAACGCCTTCTGCAGTGTTTCGACGCTGACGCCGGAACTCGCCGCCTGCTGGTGGATCCGCGCGGTCTGATCCTTGAGCATCTCGCTTGTCTTCAGGATCATGTTGTTCGTCGTCGTGTTGATGGCGTCGATCTGGTCCAGCACCATTTTCTGGTTCGCCAGCGCCTGGGCCACAATGACGGCGGTCCGCAGCGCGGAGATCGTCGTCGTGCGGGCCCGTTCAACGCCCTTGATCAGTTCGGTGTTGTTCTTGCGGATCATGTCGATGGCGAGATAGCCCTGAACCGAGACGGCCAGCTGGGTCAGGATGTCCTGGTGGCGCTGGCGGATCGGATACAGCACGTCCGAGTCGAGTTTGCCCGCCTCTTCGATCTGGCCCTGCATCTTCATCTCGTCGATCCTGCTGGCGGTTGCAGTATCCAGGGCCTTGGCGAACACGGCATATTCGCTCAGTCCCTGCATGGTCTCCCACAGCTGGGTCTTTTCCTGCGCAAGCGAAGCGTTGTCCTTGAGCAGTTCGTCCTGCCCCGCCATCAGGGACTTGATGATCTTGTCGAGCTGGGTCTGCGCACTCTCGTATTTCTGGAAGTACTTCGCCAGCTTGTTGCCGCCCGGGATGATTCCCAGGATTTTGCGGCCGACGCTCAAGTCGGAGTTGTTCGGCGTCAGGTCCTCCACGGTGGATCGAAGCTCACCGAGCGTCGAGGCGACCTGCACCTGGGCGTTACTGCCGGACTTCTTCGCACCGGCCAGCGACGTGGATGACCGCTCCAGCAGCCGGCTTGAGGTGCTGGCGGAGGCCACCAGCTGCTGCCCGGCCAGCCGGTTGATGCCATCAATTTTGCTGGAGTACTCGGGGCTGAACGGGCTCATCGCCGACACCTCGCTGATGAACGCGCGCGCCTGCGCGTTGATCTCCTGCTGGCGTTCGGCCGGAACCGGAACCATTCCCGGAGCGTCGTCCACCTTGACGATGTCAACGCTTTCCGGGGCGTTCAGTACCAGCGGCGACGAGGCGGTGGCCTCCGGCGGCGTGAGTTGCATGCTCATGGGTCCGTCTCTCTTTCTAGGGTCTTGGGTGCTCAGCCGAGCTGGACGCCGAAGTCCGCGGCGATGCCGGCGAGGCCGGTGGCGTAGCCCTGGCCGACTGCCTTGAACTTCCACTCGCCGTTGTGCCGGTAGAGCTCGGAAAAGATCATGCAGGTCTCCGGCGCCGCGTCCTCACTCAGGTCGTAGCGGACGACTTCCGCGTCGGTTTCCTGGTTGACCACACGGCAGTACGCGGCACGCACCTGGCCGAAGTTCTGCCGGCGGGCTTCCGCCTGGTCGATCGAGACCACGAAAACGATCCGCTCAACGTCCGCGCCGACGGCGGAGAGCTCGACGGCGACCACTTCGTCGTCGCCGTCGCCGTCACCGGAGCGGTTGTCACCCTTGTGAACAACCGAACCATCAGCGGCGGCCGGTTGGTTGTAGAAGATGAAGTCCGCGGAGCTGCGGACCTTGCCATCCGCGCCGAGCATGAGCGCTGAGGCATCCAGGTCAAAGGCGTCACCGGTGGTCGTGCGGGGATCCCAGCCGAGCCCGACGAGAACTTTGTTCAGCCCCGGGTCGGTCTTGGTGAGCGAAAGGTTGCTGCCTTTGGTGAGGGTCAGTCCAGCCATTGGTTGTTCTCCTTGTTCAGTCGGGGGGGAGGGGTGACTGGGCGGCCCGGGTTTCCCCGGGCCGACCGGCTTTTAGTCCAGCGCGATGCCGAAGTCCGTGGCAACGCCGTGGAGGCCCGAGGCGTAGCCCTGGCCGACCGCACGGAACTTCCACTCGCCGTTGTGGCGGTAGATTTCGGCGAAGATCATGCAGGTTTCGGCAGCGGCGTCCTCGGTCAGGTCGTAGCGGACCACTTCGTTGTCGGTCTCCTGGTTCACGACGCGGCAGAACGCGTCGCGGACCTGGCCGAAGTTCTGCCGGCGGGCCTCTGCCTGGTCAATCGATACGACAATGACGATCTTCTCGATGTCCAGCGCCACGGTGTCGAGGTCAATCAGGACCTGCTCGTCGTCCCCGTCGCCTTCGCCCGTGCGGTTGTCACCCTGGTGGACGACCGAGCCGTCCGGCGAGGAAAGCTGGTTATAGAAGATGAAGTCCGCGTTGGAGCGGACCTTGCCGTCAGCGCGGATAAGGAGAGCCGAGGCGTCGAGGTCGAACTGTTCACCGGCGGTGCTCCGCGGGTCCCAGCCCAGACCGATCATTGCTTTGCGAAGTCCCGGATCGGCTTTCGTGAGCGACAGGTTGCTGCCCTTGCTGAGAGTCAGGCTTGACACGAGGTACTCCTTCAGTTTGGTGGGTGCAGTCGGTAGGGCTCAGAAGCCCCGGTCCCGTTTGGCTACAGGGCGGACGCCGCGGCGCCGAGGACATCCCCTGCCGTGCGGCCGTTGGCCGGATTGCCGATCGCGTGGAAGGTCCAGGCGTTGCCGGTCCGTGAAAGCTTCGACATGATCATGGCAGTGTTCCGGCCTGACTCCGTGAGGGAGTAGCGGGCCACTTCCGGGCTGCCTGCGGCCGAGTCGTCGATAACCCGGCAGAAAGCGTTCTGGACCATGTCGAAGGTCTGCTGGCTGTAGCTCGTGATGACAAACACGATGCTCTGGACCGCCGGCGAGACGGCCGGCAGGTTGACCGTCATGGTCTCGTCATCGCCGTCGCCGGCGCCGGTGAGGTTGTCGCCGGTGTGGCGGACCGCGCCGTCCTTGCTCTTGAGCTGGTTGAAGAAGACCGTGTCCAGGTGCTTGCCTTCGGCGTCGAACATGATGGCCGAGGCATCCAGGTCGATCTCAACGGTCTTCGTGCCGCCGAAGAACCCCTTCTTGGCCGGGACAGCGGAGTCCCACCCCAGACCCAGGCGGACGTTCGTCAGGGACTCGCCGTTCTGCTTGGTGAGCGACAGTGACTGGCCTTTTTGCAGACTCAAACCCATTGATTTACTCGCTTTTCCCTAGTCGTGGTTACTGCTTGGTAAGTGCTGCTAACGAGCTAGCTTTTTACGTCCGCTGGCTCGTGTACTTGCTTGGCGGCGCTGGCGCGCCGGTTGCGCATAATCGATCCGGTAAAGGCGGCGCCGATGAAGACCACGCCGATCAGGCCGGTAATGATTTCGTTGATCGGGGTCACGATGGTGATCAGCAGGATGACCGCCAGGGCGCCGATGGCCCAGTGCGCGCCGTGGTCCAGGTATTCGAATTCGTCCAGCGTTCCTTCGCGGACCAGGAAGACGGTCAGCGAGCGGACGAACATGGCGCCGATGAAGCCGAGTCCCAGGGCAATGATGATGGGGTCGGAGGTGATGGCGAAGGCGCCGATGACGCCGTCGAACGAGAAGGACGCGTCGATGACCTCGAGATAGAGGAAGAGCATAAAGGCGGCCTTGCCGGCCAGTTTGGCGGAACCGGAGGGACCGGAGTGGACCAGGCGGTCCGCATCCGCCGCGTCGATGTCGCCGTCCTGATCGACGTCGAAGAGGTTCCCGAGGCCGTTCACCAGGAAGTAGGTGATCATGCCGAGCAGGCCGGAGAGGAGCACGATGCCCTGCTTCTCGCCGGAGACGGCACCGGCGATGGCCAGGGCGGCCATGCCTGCGATCAGGGAGGCGCCTTCGAGTTTGCCCAGCCGGGCCAGCGGGATTTCAAGGAACTTGATCCACTTGATTTCACGGTGGGCGAGGATGAAGTCCAGGAACAGCATCAGCAGGAACATTCCGCCGAAGGCGGCGATCTGCGGGTGCGCCTCGTGCAGCAGGTACCCGTAGCTGCCGGGCGTGGCCGGGTCACCCTTCTCCATTGCCAGGGTGACGGCTTCGACCGGATTCAGGCCGGCCGTGACACCGACGATCAGGAGCGGGAACAGGATGCGCATGCCAAACACGGCGATGATGATGCCGACGCTGAGGAACATCTTCTGCCAGAACGCGTTCATCCGCTCCAGGATTCGGGCGTTGACCACGGCGTTGTCGAAACTCAGGCTGACTTCCAGGATGCCCAGGATGATGCAGAGGATGAGCGCTTCGGGCCCGCCATAAAAGAAGGCGACCACTAGGGCGATGATGGTGACCGCGAACGACCATCCGAATGTCTTGAGGATCAAGCTGGAACAACTCCTGGAACGACGGGTCCTGTCCGGTCGACGGCAGGACGGCGAAAAAACATCCCGGAAGTTATCCCCCAAGACTTCGTGGCACCCATCCTATCCGCTGGGTGCGACGCTGCGCCCTGCCACGCCCGTATTATCGCTAACGACGAACGGCGGCCAGCACCTGGCCAGCGCCCGAACGGAGAAAGTCCCCGCCGATCAGGGCAGGGACTTTCCGGCGCGACCGGTGCGGCTAGCCGCGCCGCACTTCCACACCGTCGGACTTCAGGAAAAGCTGGGTCTCGGAAGGGACCACCGGAACCAGCCAGAGAACGTTGCCGCTCAGCGAGACCTCTTCGACCTCACCGGCTGCCAAAACCTGGGCGTGCTTAAGGATTTCAACCCGATCTCCGGCCTTCAGGCTCCGCCAGTCAGAAACCGTGGTCGCTGACGTATGGCGCCCGGAAATGACCGTTCCACGTGCTTTCATGAACTTCTACCCCCTTGTATATGTTCTTTATCACAACTTCATTGGTGTGAACTTCCATTTCTACTACAGTTCCCGGGGCCCTGCCGCCCGTGTTGCAGACTATTTCGGGAGTACCGGGAATTGTCCACCCGAAGTGCATTTTGTTTTCCTTCAGGCGAGATTTCCGACGGCGGATTCGGCCGCCGCCCGAATCTTGCCGGAGGCCACGAGAAGGTCCGCCGCTTCAAGTTCCGGTGAGAGGAACCTGTCCGTGCCCGGACCGTCGACGACGTCGCGCAGCGCGGCGATCACGGCGGTACCCGCGGGCCCCGGGGTGAGGTCGCCGCCGGAGAGCTGGGTGCGGATGTCCAGCGCCCGCGCCGAGGCCACGAGTTCAATCGCGAGGACCCGGCGCAGGTTCTCGACCGCGCGGCGGAGTTTGCGGGCCGCGTGCCAGCCCATCGACACATGGTCCTCCTGCATCGCGGAGCTGGGGATGGAGTCCACCGACGCCGGGACGGCCAGCCGTTTGTTGTCCGAGACCAGCCCGGCCTGGGTGTACTGGGCGATCATCAGGCCCGAATCGACGCCGGGGTCCGCCGCCAGAAACGCCGGCAGCCCGTGCGAGCGGGCCGGGTCCAGCATGCGGTCGGTCCGGCGCTCGGCGATGGAGCTCAGGTCCGCGACGGCGATCGCCAGGAAGTCCAGCACGTAGGCCACCGGGGCGCCGTGGAAGTTGCCGTTCGAGCTGACCCGGCCGTCGGGCAGCACCACCGGGTTGTCGATCGCGGCGGCCAGTTCGCGGGAGGCGACCATGGCGGCGTGGTCCACGGTGTCGCGGACGGCGCCGGCCACCTGGGGGGCGCAGCGCAGCGAGTACGCGTCCTGGACCTTGGTGTCGTTGATCCGGTGCGAGGCCACGATCGGGGAGTCGGAGAGGACCCGGAGCATGTTGTCCGCGGAGGCGGCCTGGCCCGGGTGCGGGCGCAGCGCCGCGTGCAGCTCGGGGAGGAACACCTGGTCGGTGCCGAGCAGCGCCTCGACGCTGAGCGCGGCGGTGATATCCGCCGTCGTGAGCAGCCCGCGGATGTCCGCGATCGCCATCAGCAGCATACCGAGCATGCCCTCGGTGCCGTTGACCAGGGCCAGGCCTTCCTTCTCGGCCAGGGTGACCGGCTCGATCCCGTGGGCGGCGAGGAGTTCCGCGACCGGGCGGCCGCCCCTGCTGCCGTACAGCGTGCCGTCCGGGCCGGCCGCTTCGCCCTCTCCCATCAGCACGAGGGCGCAGTGGGACAGCGGCGCAAGGTCGCCCGAGCAGCCGAGGGAGCCGAATTCGCGGACCACCGGGGTGATGCCGGCGTTGAGCACGTCCACCATGGTCTGCAGCACCACGGGGCGGACGCCGGTGCGGCCGGAGGCGAGGGTTTTGGCGCGCAGGAACATGATGCCGCGGACCACCTCGCGTTCCACGGCCGGGCCCATGCCGGCGGCGTGGCTGCGGATGAGCGACTTCTGCAGCTGGGTGCGCAGTTCGGTGGGGATGTGCCGGTTGGCCAGGGCCCCGAATCCGGTGGAGATGCCGTAGGCGGGGGTTTCGCTGTGCGCGAGGTCGTCGATGTGGGCGCGTACCTTGGCGACGGCGTCGAGGGCGTCCGGCGAGATGGTCACCCGGGCGTCGTGGCGGGCGACGGCGACGACGTCCTCGGGGGTGACGCCGCTGGAGCCGAGGGTGACGGTGAGCGGCGTGTGGGTGGTGAGAGTCATGGTGTTCCTACTTCGTTCTCATCGAGTGCTCCGCAAGTGCCCTTCTGGTGGCTCAAAAGGGCAGTTGCGGAGCAGTCGATGTGGGGTTGGGACCGGTTAGCGGGTTTCGTTCATGGGAATGCGGACGCCGCGCTCGGCGGCGACCTCGACGGCGCGGTCGTAGCCGGCGTCGACGTGGCGGATGACACCCATGCCGGGGTCGTTGGTGAGCAGTCGTTCGAGTTTCTGCGCGGCGAGGTCGGTGCCGTCCGCGACCGAGACCTGGCCGGCGTGGATGGAGCGGCCGATGCCAACGCCGCCGCCGTGGTGGATGGAGACCCAGGTGGCGCCGGAGGCGGTGTTGAGCAGGGCGTTCAGCAGCGGCCAGTCGGCCACGGCGTCCGAGCCGTCGGCCATCGCCTCCGTTTCGCGGTACGGGGACGCGACGGAGCCGGAGTCGAGATGGTCACGGCCGATCACAATGGGCGCCTTGACCTTGCCCTCCTTGACCAGCTGGTTGAACAGCAGACCGGCCTTGGCGCGGTCGCCGTAGCCCAGCCAGCAGATGCGGGCCGGCAGCCCTTCGAACTCCACTCGTTCCTGCGCGGCGTCGATCCAGCGGTGCAGGTGTTTGTTGTCCGGGAAGAGGTTTTTGATGGCGGCATCCGTGACCGCGATGTCCTCCGGGTCACCGGAGAGCGCCACCCAGCGGAACGGGCCCATGCCCTCGCAGAACAGCGGCCGGATGTATGCCGGGACGAAGCCGGGGAACTCGAAGGCTCGGTTGTAGCCGCCTTTGCGGGCCTCGTCGCGGATGGAGTTGCCGTAGTCGAACACCTCGGCGCCGGCGTCCTGGAATTCGACCATGGCCTGGACATGCTTGGCCATGGAGGCCTGGGCCTTCTTGGTGAAGCCCTCCGGGTCGGCCGCAGCCTCGCGGTGCCATTCCCCGACCGTGATGCCCTCGGGCAGGTAGCTCAGCGGGTCGTGCGCGGAGGTCTGGTCCGTGACGATGTCCACGGTGAGCTGACCGGCAAGGTGGCGGCGCAGGATTTCGGGGAAGACCGTGGCGGCGTTGCCGACATAGCCGACGGACCAGCCGCGGCGCTCCGCCTTGGCCGCGAGGACCTTGGCGATGGCGGCGTCGAGGTCGGTTTCGACCTCGTCGAGGTAGCGCTTGCCGAGGCGGCGGCGCAGGTGGCTTTCGTCGACGTCGACGATCAGGCAGGCGCCCTCGTTCAGGGTGACGGCGAGCGGCTGGGCGCCGCCCATCCCGCCGCAGCCGCCGGTGAGGGTAAGCGTGCCGGCGAGCGTGCCGTTTTCGTCCCCGGTGAGTTTGCGGGCGATCGCGGCGAAGGTTTCGAAGGTGCCCTGCAGGATGCCCTGGGTGCCGATGTAGATCCAGGACCCGGCGGTCATCTGCCCGTACATCATCAGCCCCTCGGCCTCCAGCCGGCGGAATTCCGGCCAGTTCGCCCAGTCGCCGACAAGGTTGGAGTTGGCCAGCAGCACCCGCGGCGCCCATTCGTTCGTGCGGAAGACCCCGACCGGTTTGCCGGACTGGACCAGAAGGGTCTCATCCTTTTCCATGGTTTCCAGGGTGCGGGTGATCGCGTCGAACGCGGCCCAGGACCGGACGGCGCGGCCGGTGCCGCCGTAGACGACGAGGTCATCCGGGCGTTCGGCGACCTCGGGGTCCAGGTTGTTCATGAGCATGCGCAGCGGGGCTTCCGTCTGCCAGCTCTTGGCGGTGAGCTCGGTGCCGCGGGCCGCTTTGACCGGGCGGGCACCGGTGGTGAAGTCGGCGGGTGCCATGAGGGGCTCCTTCTGGTTCCTGGTGGTTCGGCGAAATGAGGTGCTGTTTCAACTAAAGCCTGCCCGGCTCCGCGGAAACAGGGCCCGCACGCAGGTGCTGTCCGGGATTCCAGACCCGGGCGACAGGTCCGCCGCCCCCACGTTGCGCTATCACATCCCGTGCCTAAAACCTGTGGATAGGGAACGTGGATAGGGACTGTCAGGCGGGGCGGCCGTGGATCCGGATCGAGAGCTCGTCGGCGACCTTTTTCACCCGGGCGGCCAGGGCCGGCCACTCCTCGGGCGGCAGTTTGTCCTCGATAAAGGTCACGGCGACGGCGGCGGTCGGCCAGCCCACATGATCCGTGACGGCGGCGGCGATCGAGCCGAACCCGGGCGTGACCTCCCCATGTTCGGTCGCGTAACCGCGCTGCCGGACCTGGTCCAGATGCGAGGACAGCGCCGAGTACTTCATGATCGGCGACTCAGTCTCGTGCCGGGCCGTGAAAGCGGCAGCGTTGGGGTACAGCGCGCGGACCTGCGATTTCGGCAGCGCCGCGAGGATGGCGCGTCCGCTCGCGGTGAGATGGCTCGGCAGCCGGACGCCGACGTCGGTCACGAGCGACGGGCGGTTTTTCGCCCGTTCCTCAACGATGTACAGCACGTCCCGGCCGTGCAGCACGGCGAGATGGGCGCTTTCGCCGATTACATCCACCAGCGAGGCGAGCATCGGCCGGCCCAGGCGGGACAGCGGTTCCTGCCGCGAGTACGCCGAACTGAGCTCGAACGCACTGATCCCCAGCCCGTAACGCTGTTCCTCGTGCAGATGCATCACAAAGCCGTTGGCCTCCATCACCCCCAGGAGGTGGTAGACGCTGGAGCGCGGCAGTCCCAGCGCGGTGGCAATGTTCGACGCCGCCATCGGCCCCCGCTTCGAGGCCAGCAGTTTGAGGATGCGCAAGGTATTCTCCGCCGCCGGAACCTTGGACGCCAGCTTTGCCGGGGCGGCCCGCGGCGCCGCGTCGTCGGCAGGCGGGGTGGTGCTGGTGGCTGGCATAAATCCTCTTCACATGGTGTGGTGTCCGGTATCCCGTACTTAATCATGCGCCCTGGCCGGGGCCCTGGGCGGTCCGGTGCGGGGTTGTGCCGTCTGGTATCCCGGACATTCCTGCGCAGACGCCGGCCCTTTCCGCCGCGGGGCCGGGGACGCGTCCCGGACGGGGACTTCCGGCCCTTGCCGCTGCCCGGCGGCGGCGCTTGGATGGACCCGACAGCCGGACACAGGAGGGCAGCCATGCGCTGGATTGCCGGGGTGTTTGTGATTGCGCACGGGCTGGTTCATCTGGCCATCTGGCTGCCGAAGCCGGACGAGAAGGCACCGTTCGACGTCGGCCACTCACCGTTTGCCGGCAATGTTCGCCGGCTGGCATCCGGGCTGGCCATTGCCGCCGCCGTGATCCTGGCGTTCGGCGGGCTCGGCCTGATCGGGGACGCGGCGTGGTGGGTTCCGGTCACGGTCGCCGGAGCGGCGGTATCGGCTGCACTGTTGATTCTGACTTTCAACCGCTGGTGGCTGATTGGCCTCGGGCTCAACGCCGCGATCATCGTGCTCGCACTGCAGCAGGCGGACTAAATGGTCGAACTACCCCGCGCCGTCCAAATATCCCCGGGCGGCAGCATATCCTCGGACGGCAGCGGCCTCGGACAGTGGCTGGGCGTTGATCGCCGGTGGGGCGAGCCCCTGGGTTTTTCCCGCTCGCCCCGACGGATCGCGGCGCTGGCCAGGACCGGCGGCGTGCTGATGATTGGACTGGGTGGCACCCTTGCCCTGGGCGCAACGGGGTACAGCCACCGTCCGGCAAGTAGTCGGCGCGGCAGCCTAAGTGGTGCCCGGTCCCGCAGGGGTAGAAGTTACTCGTGTGACGAGAGGGGCGGGCGGCTACAGTTGCTTCACGGCTGGTCCGGACCGCACAGGACGCTGGCTGGAGAGCCATCCCAAATCTGGTCCGGAACCGCCGATCGTGCATGACTCGCTTTTCGAAGGAGTGGTTCCGATGGGGTCCCCAGCATCTCCGCAGGTACAACACCAGAGACATGGCCTGGCACGGCTGCTGTCGAAAACGGTCAGCCGCGCCAAAATTCCGAGAGTTCCATTCCGGGTGGGGCAGGTGCTGATCGGGGATGACCCGTTCACAGGCCGGCACCTGGGCACCGTGGCAGTTATCAAGACCCCGTATGTGGGCCTCCGGACAGCCGGCAGCCCCGCAGGGCGCGTCGTCTTCTACGACTACCGGCAACTCCGGTACCCCGAATAGTGGAAGGGCCAGAAGACGTGAGCTCAGCGAATGTTTCCTCCCACTTCCTGACTATCGCGGAAGTTGCTGCAGCGATGCGCGTGTCCAAGATGACCGTCTACCGGCTGGTGAAAGCGCACGCCATCGCGGCCGTGCGGGTGGGTCGTTCGTTCCGGGTTCCCGAGGAAGCCGTCAATGACTACATCCGGCGCTCCACCGAACCGGCTACCCTGGACCAGGGCGACGACAAAGGCGCCGACGGAGACCA
This sequence comes from Pseudarthrobacter sp. HLT1-3, assembly GCF_059383535.1. Classification (NCBI taxonomy): domain Bacteria; kingdom Bacillati; phylum Actinomycetota; class Actinomycetes; order Micrococcales; family Micrococcaceae; genus Pseudarthrobacter; species Pseudarthrobacter sp. HLT1-3. Next base: position 126,795 of record NZ_JBWZCJ010000005.1, read on the forward strand.
GGGCGCAGACAAGGGCGACGGCAAGAATACTGAGTGATCAGCGTCCGGTCAGCGCGCCGACCAGCCGCCGTCCATCGTGTAACTAGCGCCTGTGACCATACCGGCATCATCGGACGCCAGCCACGACACCAGGGAGGCGACTTCCTCCGGCTCGACGAGGCGCTTCACCGCGGCCTCGGTCAGCATGATCTTGCTGAGCACCTCGGACTCCGGGATCCCGTGCACCTTGGCCTGGTCCGCGATCTGGGACTCAACGAGTGGCGTGCGGACGTAGCCGGGGTTGATGCAGTTGGACGTGACGCCGTGCGCGCCGCCCTCCAGCGCCGTGACTTTGCTCAGCCCTTCGAGTCCGTGCTTGGCTGAGACGTAGGCGCTCTTGAACGGCGAGGCACGCAGCCCGTGCACGGATGACAGGTTAATGATCCGGCCGTAATTATTCGCGTACATGTGCGGCAGCGCGGCGCGGATGAGCAGGAACGGGACTTCCAGCATCAGCGTGATGAGGCGGCGGAAGTCCGCGGGATCGAAGTCCTCGATCGGGCTGATCCGCTGGATGCCAGCATTGTTGATGAGGATGTCGCAGTCCAGGCTGACGGCCTCGAGGGATCCGACGTCGAGCAGGTTCACCGCCCAGACGGTGCCGCCGACCTCGTCGGCCAGGGCCTCGGCCGCGGCCTCATCAACATCCGCGATCACCACCTTGGCACCCCGCGCGGCGAGGGCGCGGACGCTGGCGGCGCCAATTCCGCCGGCTCCGCCGGTCACCAGGGCCTTGCGCCCGTTCAAGCTGCTCTCCATGGCTGCACTCCTCAAGTTTGTGGTCTTATACAGCCCAGAGGAGGTGCGATGCACAGCACTGAGCAGCTTCACTGAGTATTGCCGCACAAAGTTGGCGATTCAATGGTCAAACAGGCACGAGGTATGTGCAGAATTGCAGATATGAAACCGAACCCGGATGACCTGCTCGTACTCCTGGCCGTCTCCCGCTCGGCGAAGTTCACCACTGCCGCGCAATCGCTGGGGCTGAACCACACGACTGTGTCGCGCCGGATTGCGGCACTGGAGAAGGCCCTGGGCGGTCGGGTGCTGTCCCGCGCGTCGGGCGGCTGGGAGCTCACGGATCTGGGCGCCGAAGCGGTGCAGGTGGCGGAACGCGTGGAAGCGGCAGTCCGTGTCCTCGACGAGCCGGGCCGGGCGCCTGACCCTGTGACCGGCGTCGTCCGGATGACCGCAACGGACGGCTTCAGCGCGTACATCGCGGCACCCGCGGTGGCCAGGATCCGCCGGGAGCACCCCGGTCTCAGCGTTGAGATCATCACCATGACGCGGCGGGCGCTGCAGCAGCGTTCCGGCCTGGACATCGAAGTTGTGGTCGGTGAACCGCAGGTGCACCGGGCCGCGGCGGCCCGGCTCGGCGAGTACATGCTGGGTATGTATGCCTCCCGCCACTATCTGGCCGAGTACGGCGCTCCCACGACAATCGAGGAACTGAGCACCCATTCGCTGGTCTACTTCGTGGATTCCATGCTCCAGGTGGACGACCTGGACGCGCCGCGCCGTCTGGTGCCCGCCATGCGGGACGGGCTCAGCTCCACCAACGTCTTCGTCCACATCGAGGCGACCCGCGCCGGCGCCGGCATAGGGTTCCTGCCGTGCTTCGCGGCGGACCTGCACCCCGACCTGGTCAGGCTGCTGCCCGAGGAGTTCGCCGAACTCCTGCCCTACTGGATGGTGCTGCGGCCCGATTCCATGCGCCGCCCCGCCGTCGCCGCGGTGGTGCAGGCCCTGCGCGAGCAGACGAAGGCGCACCGTGAGGCGCTTATGGGGCGGGGAGGAACTGCGCCGACTGCTCCGTAGGCGCCGTTTGGGGCCGCAAAACGGCCGTTACGGAGCAGCCGACGGCGGGAGTGGATCCTCTGTTTTCGGGTCGTGCCGGACCGGAGCGCCGGCGGCAAAGGACCGGACCTTGGCATCATTCCAGATGTGCGCGGGTACCGCCCCGCCCAGCAGGCGCCTTGCCAGCCCCGGGTCGTCGTCGAACGGGATGTCACTGCCGGCCATGATCATGTTCCCGTACCGCCGGCCCTTGAGCATGGCCGGGTCCGCGATAATCACCGTGTGCTTGAAGGTGTCCGCGATGGTCGCCGCGTCCTCGCGTGCGTTCCGCAGGTCCGGGGCGTCCCCGGAATTCACCACGTACATCCCGCCGGGTGCCAGGACGCGCACGGCGTGCTCGGTGAACTCTTTGGTGGTGAGCGGCCGCGGCGTCACCGAGCCAGCAAAAACATCGCGGATGATCAGGTCCCGGGTCTGCGGGGTGAGGCTTTCCGTCACCTCGCGCGCCTCCCCCACGCGCAGGCGCATCAGCGGTGCCTTCGGCAGGTCGAACCACCCCCGGACGTACTCCGCCAGTTTGCCGTCGAGCTCGACCACCACCTGGCGGGCCTCCGGGTAGGCGGCGTGGAAGTAGCGCGCCAGTGAGCATGCTCCGCCGCCAAGATGGAGGGCGCGCAGCTTCGGCCGGGATTCCCGTGCCCAGCGCGATTCCACCAGCGCCGAGATCCAGCGCATGTACTCGAAGTCCAGGAACAACGGATCCGCCAGGTCGATGTGCGAACTCATCACGCCGTTGATCCGCAGCAGCCAGCCGTTGGAATTGTCCTGATCGGCGATCAGCTCGCAGTCACCGGTGTCGATGTAGTAGACGCCCTCCACGGGCCCGTCGGGACGGCTGCCCTTCGGAACGTCCACGACTCCCGCCGTCTTGTCGGTGTTGCTCCGGCCAGCGGCCCTGCCCCGCTTCGCCATCAGCCGTCCACCGTTCTGCCCATGTTTCAAGCCTAGTTGACGGCGCGGGCGGCCTTCGCCGGAAGGATGCGCCCGCGCCGAGCGGTGGTGCGCCCCGTATGCTCCGAAGTGACGTGTGGAAGATCGCGCGGCGGGGTCCAGCACACCGCGCGGGCAGATCAGGGCGCCTCAGCCCCGCCCCGCCCATCCGCCCTGGTCTGCCCCAGGAAAACCCTGCACTGATCGGCCCCGAGAAGAATTAAGCAAAGGGTACTTACTATTTGTTAGTAACCATGCTTACTATTAAGCCTCCAGTTATTGCTGGTTTGTGATCAGCAGCCGATCTTGAAAAGAGAGCGAAGATGACAGAGAACAACTGGCCCGAAAACGGTACCTACGGCACCCCCACGGCCACCCAGCAGACGACTCCCCTCCGGCCGGCAAGCACGTTCCCGCCGACCGCCGAAGCCGACGCCACGTTCCCCCCGACCGCCGACGGCGAGGCCTACGGTACGTCCACCGCAGCCGGGGTCTCGAAGACCGACGCAGCCAAGGACGAGGCAGCCGGCGTCAAGCGCCAGGCCTCGGATTCGGTCCAGAATGTGGCCGAGACCGCCAAGACCGAAGCAGCCAATGTCGCGGCCGAGGTCAAGACAAACGCCAAGGATCTGCTGTACCAGGCAAAGTCCGACCTCACGAACCAGGCCGGCACGCAGCAGCAGAAGGTGGCGGAGGGCCTGCGCTCCATTTCCACCGAACTGCACACCATGTCCGCCGCCTCGGATCAGCCCGGCGTCGCCAGCGACCTGGTGCGCCAGGCCGCCGAGCGGTCCTCCGCCGTGGCCGCCTGGCTCGACGGCCGCGATCCGGGCTCGCTGCTGACCGAGGTAAAGTCCTTTGCCCGCCAGCGCCCTGGCACGTTCCTGCTGATCGCGGCCGGAGCGGGCGTGCTGGCAGGCCGGCTCAGCCGCAGCCTCAGCGCCGGCGCCCCGGACGCTCCGACCACCGCAGGTACCGGCCGCCCGGCCACCCGGGTTGCCGATACCGGAATGGCGGTTCCGCCGCCGCCCGTGCAGATGCCTGCACCGGAAACCACGACGGCGGGCTTCGCGGACACCACTTACCCGCCCGTCCCGCGCGAGACCGACCCGCTCGGCGGCGGCCGCGAGGACCGCTGGGCTTCGGAACCCGTCGTCACCAACCCGCTCCGGCAGGATGGGCTCCGCGACGATCCCTTTGATGGCGGACGTCGATGAGCACCGAAATTCCGCACACCGCCGCGCACGCCAAGGCGGAAACCTCGTCGCTGGGCGATCTCCTGGGCGAGGTCACGCGGGACATGTCCACCCTGATGCGGCAGGAAGTCGAGCTGGCCAAGGTTGAACTGAAGCAGTCCGCCACCCGCGCCGGCAAAGGCAGCGGGATGCTGGCCGGCGCGGGCGTCGCTGGTCACTTCGTCCTGCTGTTCCTGTCCCTCGCGCTCTGGTGGGCGCTGGGGAACCTCATAGGGCTGGGCTGGTCCGGCGTCGTCGTCGCCGTCATCTGGGGCATTGTCGCCGCAGTCCTGGCCGCCAAGGGGCGCAAGGAACTCAACGCGATCAAGGGCATGCCCCAGACCGCCGAAACGCTCCAGGAAATCCCGCCCACGCTCAAGCCCACCCCCTAAGTACAGCGAGGAAACACGATGAGTGAAAACCCGGATGTCATCCGAGCAGATATTGAAGCAACCCGCGCGCGGCTGGGCACGAATGTCGACGCCGTGGCGGACAAAGTCACCCCGTCCCACATCGTCCAGCGGCAAACTGACAAAGTGCGGGACGCCGTCTTTGGAGTGAAGGAGAAAGTCATGGGAGCTGCCGACCACACCGCCGGCAATGTCCATTCCGCCACCGGCAGCGCCGGGGCCCACCTCGGCGACGCCGGCGCGGCGATCGGTGACGCCCCGGCGCAGCTGAAGACCAAGACGCAGGGGAACCCCATGGCGGCAGGGCTGATTGCCTTCGGGGCGGGTCTGCTGGTCTCCTCGCTGATCCCCGCCAGCCAGAAGGAACGCGAAGCCGCGGATGCATTGAAGACCGCTGCCGAACCGCTCACGACGGAGCTCACCGAGGCCGCAAAGCACGTGGCTGAAGGACTGAAGGAGCCTGCCCAGGCTGCAATGGAAAATGTGAAGGCGAGCGCCGCCGATGCCACCGAACACGTCAAGGCCGAGGGCCAGGGCGCGGTAACGGATGTCAAGGACCGGACCGCCGAGGCCAAGGACAACGTCCAGCAGGTCTGATCCCGCTTGAACCGGCCGGCCCTCCTGCGCTCACGCGCCGGACGGGCCGGCCGTCGCACTTAACCCGTAGAGGAAGAATTCCCATGGCAAAGAATCCCGCCACCGCAGACACTGGGGCAGACGCCGAAACCCAGGAGAGCAGCACCGCCAAGGCCCGCACGGCGCCCCATCCGGACGACCCGCGCAAGCCGGACAGCCCTACCGATGTCACCAAACCGTCGTGGAAGTACATCGCCAGGAAAACGTATCGAGAATTCACCAAGGACCAGTGCCCGGACCTCGCCGCGGCCCTAACCTACTATTCCGTGCTCTCCATTTTCCCGGCCCTGCTGGCCCTGGTATCCCTGCTGGGCATCTTCGGCGACGCCGGGAAAACCACCGGCGCGTTGCTGGAAATCATCTCAGGATTCGCCCCCGCCGACACCGTGGACGCCATCCGCGAACCGGTCCAGCAGCTGACCGGCTCCTCCGCCGCAGGCCTTACCCTGGTGCTCGGCATCGTCACCGCACTCTGGTCCGCGTCCGGCTATGTCGGCGCGTTTGGCCGGGCCATGAACCGGATCTACGAAGTCGACGAAGGCCGGCCGTTCATCAAGCTTCGGGGCACCATGCTCGCGGTCACGATCGTAACTGTACTCATCGTCCTCGTCCTGGCCGCCATGCTCGTCCTGAGCGGGCCGGTAGCAGAGTCCGTCGGCAGGATGATCGGTCTGGGCGGGACTGTCCTCGTTGTCTGGAACATCCTCAAGTGGCCCTTCATGGTGCTGCTTGTAGTCCTCACAATCGCCATCCTCTACTACGCCACCCCCAACGTGAAGCAGCCCAAGTTCCGCTGGATGAGCCTGGGTTCCTTCATCGCCCTGGTGATCTTCCTGCTCGCCTCCCTGGCCTTCGGGTTCTACGTGGCCAACTTCAGCAGCTACAACGAGACCTACGGCACGATCGGCGGCGTGATCATCTCGCTGCTCTGGCTCTGGATCCTGAACATGTCGCTGCTGTTCGGAGCTGAGTTCGACGCCGAGATGGAACGTGGCCGCCAGCTCCAGGCCGGCATCGAAGCAGAGGAAACCATCCAGCTCCCGCCCCGGGACACCAAACAAAGCGACAAGCTGCAGGCCCGTGAAGAGGAAGACATCCAGCGCGGCCGTGAACTGCGTGAACGAAGCGGCGAGGACACTGCATCGGAGCCAGCCCGGCGCACGGGTGCCACCCAGGAAAGCGGTCACATTCAGGATTCGGGTCCGCGCAACCCGCGGGACGAAAGCCACTAGCCCTTTCCCGCCCTTTGCGTTCTAATGGGCAAAACACCGCCCGGAGGCGGACAGGGCTGACCGGGAGGACGGATGACGGCACCCGCGGCAGGGCAGGAACGCACCACCGTCGCCGTGGGCTACGACGGGTCAGAGGCAGCGAAAGAGGCCGTCCGGTGGGCCGCGGAGTACGCGGCCGCCGGTAACTACCCGCTCCGGGTAGTCCACGCCTGGGTGTGGCCCGTGTTCACGAAAAAGCTCGGCCCGGTCCCGGGCGTGGAAGGCAGTGGACTGCGGCACTCAGCCGAATCCATCCTGGCCGACGGCGTCGAACTGGCCCGCACTGCCCGCGCCGCCGCCCGGGCGCCGGCGGGACCCACCGTGGAGACGGCAGCCGAAACCGCCCCCGACGTCGAGGGCACTATGGAAGCCGGACTCCCGGCGCCGGTGCTGCGCGATGCGGCCCGTGACGCGCGGCTCCTGGTGGTCAGCAGCCGCGGTCTCGGCAGTGTGCTCGGGCACGTGGCCGGGTCAGTCTGCCTCGAGCCGGCGGCCTCCTCCCCCTGCCCCCTGATGGTCATCCGCCGCCGGCGCAGCCCCGGCGGGCCGGTGGCCCCCGTCGTCGTGGGCGTCGACGGGACGTCCAGAAGCTCCGAAGCGCTGGCTGGCGCCGCCGAGCTGGCGGCAGTGCTGGGTACATCCCTGCGGATCGTCCACATCGACCAGAGCCGCGGCGGCGCCGGCGAAGGCCACGGCCGGCACAGCCCGCTGCGCGGCCAGGAACTGTTGGAACACACACTGGAGGAGGCCCGAAGCCTTGCCCCGCAGCTGTTGATCTCAGCCGACCTGCGGGAAGGTCGCGCGGCGTCCAAAGAACTGCTGGCGGCCGCCAGCGACACCGAGGTACTGGTGATCGGAACCCACAACCGCGAGGGCGGCCCGGGCAACACCGTCACGGCCGTCCTGAACAAGGCGCGCTGCAATGTCCTGACCACGCGCTGACCCCGCCCCACCGGACCACCGCCTTCAGAGGGGAGCTGGAGGTTCTAACAGAGGAGGACACCCGTGCGAGCCTGGCGGGTAGGACAGCCCGGGCCGATGAGAAGCGGCCCGCTGGTTGCGGACGAGTGCCCCGATCCACGTCCGGGCCCCGGGGAGGTGCTGCTGCGGGTCCATGTGTGCGGCGTCTGCCGGACTGACCTTCATCTGGCCGAGGGTGACCTCGCTCCGCGGCGCCCCGGCGTCATCCCGGGCCATGAAGTCGTCGGCGAAGTCATCGCGGCCGGGTCCAGCGCCACGCGGTTCTCCCCTGGCGACCGGGTCGGTGTTTCCTGGCTGGGCGGGACCTGCGGCTCGTGCCGCTTCTGCCTCCGGGGGGCGGAGAATCTCTGCCTCTCCCCCGTGTTCACAGGCTGGGACCGCGACGGCGGCTATGCCGAACTCATCACGGTGGCCGAAGACTTCGCCTACCGGCTCCCGTCGGGCTTCTCGGGTGAGGAGGCCGCACCTCTGCTCTGCGCGGGGATCATCGGCTACCGCGCGCTGTGCCGCGCCGAGCTGCCCATCGGTGGCCGGCTGGGCATCTACGGATTCGGCGGATCCGCGCACCTCGCAGCACAGATTGCCCTCTTCCAGGGCGCGCGGGTGTACGTGATGACCCGGTCGGAGGAGGCGCGCCGCCTAGCCCTCGAGCTGGGGGCGACTTTTGCCGGCGCCGCCGACGAGCAGCCGCCGGATCCGCTGGACTCCGCCATCCTCTTTGCCCCGGCCGGCGCTCTGGTTCCGGTGGCCCTGCGGGCCCTGGACCGGGGTGGCATCCTGGCCGTCGCCGGTATCCACCTGAGCGATATCCCGCCGCTGCATTACGCCACAGAACTGTTCCAGGAACGCCAGCTGCGCAGTGTCACGGCCAACACGAGGGCCGACGGCGAGGAGTTCTTCCGCATCGCCGCGGAGATCCCGCTGCGCCCGACGACGGTGCCCTATCCGTTCGCGGCCGCGGACCAGGCCCTGCTGGACCTGTCGGAGGACCGGATCACGGGCGCTGCCGTACTCCGGATGGACTCCCCGTAGCCGGCATCCCGGCGCATCCCACGCAGCCGTCCCGGTTCAGCCGTCCTGGCGCAGGAACACGTGGTCCTGGCCGGCCCGGAGCAGCACCCGCTGGGTGCCGACCCGCACCAGCACCGGGGCGGCGTCGCCGGGGGCCGCCGACACCAGCAGGCGGTCGCGTTCCAGATGGACCGCGAGCATCTGGTCCCGGTAGCGGACCTGGAATTTCACCCGGCTGAGCTCTTTGGGCAACCGGGGCGCGAAGTCGATGGCATCCCGTGTGATCCGCAGCCCGGCGAAACTGCGTTGGATGACGTCGATCGTCCCGGCCATCGCACCCAGATGGATGCCGGAGCTGGTGGTCCCGCCCTGGGTGTCATCCAGGTCCGCGTCCAGGGCCTCCCGGAACACCGCCCACGCCCGCTCGGGATCCCGCTGCGCCAGTACAGACGCGTGGGCCACCCGGCTGAGGGTGGACCCGTGCGCCGTCCTGGCCAGGTAGAAGTCCACCGTGGCAGCCATCTGAGCGGAGGTGACGGCATAGCCCATCCGGGCCAGGAACTGGATGAGCTGGTCCTCGCCCAGGACATACAACAGCATCAGGACGTCCGCCTGTTTGGCCAGCCGGTAGTGATTGGCGCTGTCCCCTTCCGCCTCCAGGATCAGGTCCAGCCGCTCAATGAGCCCGTAAGTCCGGCGGTAATGCTTCCAGTCAAGTTCCCGGAGCGCTTCGTAGCCGTCGAACTGGCTGAGGACGCCGTCGTCGTGGAACGGAACGAACATGCGGCGGCTGAGGTGTTCCCAGACCTCGATCTCGGCGGCGGTGACCAGCAACCGGATACGCAGTTCCTCCATGTCAAAACCTCGGACTGAATGCATGACCCAGACCGCCTGATCGAACACCCAGGCTGCCATGACGTTGGTGTACGCGTTGTCGTTCAGTCCGCCGCCCGGGTCGCCCGGGTTTCCGGTGTGGTATTCATCCGGGCCCATGACGCCCCGGAGGTGGAAGCGGTCTTCCGCCGGGTCAAACTCCGCCATCGACGCGAACAGCCGGGCGACGTCGACGATGATTTCCGCGCCGTGTTCGGTCAGCCACCCGCGGTCCTGGGTGGACTCGAAGTATTGCCAGGCGTTGTAGGCGACGGCGAGGCCAACATGCCGCTGGAGCCGGGAATGGTCCTGCATCCAGCGCCCGGACAGCCTGTTGAACAACAGCTTGGGCGTCTGTTCGGTGCCGTCGCTGCCGCTTTGCCACGGGAACATTGCCCCCTTCAACCCCGCTGCCCGGGCTGCGTCCCGTGCTGCGCCGAGCCGCCGCCACCGGTAATCGACCAGCTCCCGCGCGAGCGACGGCAACCTGGAGTTCAACAGCGGGAGAACGAAGAGTTCATCCCAGAAGACGTGCCCCCGATAGCCCTCGCCATGCAGTCCGCGGGCCGGTACGCCCGCGTCCAGTTCGGCGGTGTGGGTGGTGAGCGTCTGCAGCAGATGGAAGACGTGCAGGTTGAGGATGAGCTGCGTCTGTGAGCCGTCCTCGAGCTCGATGACGAAGGGAGCGAGCAAAACCTCCCATGCCGCCTCGTGCTCGGCCTGGAGCGCCGTAAAACTGCGTGGGGCGCGGGCCAGGACGGCCCCGGCTGCCGCCAGCGGCGAGGCGATGGCGTGGTCGCGCGAGGAGGCCACGGCCACGGTTTTGAGCACGGTCAGCGGCTCCCCGGCTGCCAGGGAAAGCTCGAAGCGGTGCGCTTGCAGCCCGCCCAACACGTCGGGAACCCCGGCCCCGGCCGGTCGATCGGACCCGGAGACTTCGGTCCGGAGCGCGAGGGCGATTCCGATCCCGCTGGTGACGGTCCGGACTTCCACGGTAAGGTCGGCGGCGCCAGGACCGGCAGTGGAAGCGGCAATGTTGACGGACCCCAGGTGCCGGTTCGACAGCGCCTCGTCATCGGGGACGTTGGCGTTGGTGACGTCCGTGTCACAGCCGCTGCGGATGCTGACGGCGCCGTCCCAGCCGACAGCAGTGATCACGGTTTCCAGGGCGGCGAGGTTCGGCGTGGCCATGGACACGAGTCGGCGCTGCCGCAGCTGGAGCTGGCGGCCGGCGTTGTCCTCCAGAAGCGCCTCGCGGATCAGCACCGCGTGCTTCAGGTCCAGGGTGCGCCGCTCGCTGCGGAGGGATAACCCGCCCTCGGACCACCACCGGCCCTCGCCGATCCGGAGGTCCAGCGGCAGCCAGTCGGGGATGTTGACCATGTGCTCGTCGACGGTTTCCTGGTCCATCACAACACTGCGCAGGCTGTTGTAGACGCCGGCGAGATAGCTGCCGGGATAATGCACTGCCCCGGCGCGGTGTTCGGGGGCGGCGCCGCGGGTGGCCAGGTAACCGTTGCCCAGGGTAGTGAGGGCTTCACGGTGGCCTTCGTGCGCCGGGTCGAAGCCCTCGTAGACCAGCAGCCACGGGTGCGTGATGGCAAGTCCAATGTCCAGTTGGCCGACATCTTCGACGACGACGTCGGCCCCCGCCGCTTCCAGTAGGTCTCGGCGTCCGGCGCGGTCGATGCCGACGACCAGCCCGAAGCCGCCGCGACGGCCTGCCTCGATTCCGGCGACTGATTCCTCGATAACCATCGCCCGGGCCGGCAGGATCTGGAGCCGGCGCACCGCTTCCAGGGGCAGCGCGGGGGCAGGTTTTCCCGCGACATCCCGGTCAAGGGCTGTCTGCCCGTCGATGATGTGGTCGAAGGCGTCCCCGAGGCCGGCTGCGGTTAGCAGCGCGCCAGCGTTCTTTGCGGAGGTGGCCAGCACTACGGGAATCCGGCCTGCCTTCAGCCGGCTGAGCAGTTCGGCAGTGCCGGTAAAGGCCCTGACCGGGTTGCTGCTGAGAAGCTTGTCGAACAGTTCGCTCTGGCGGGCCGCGAGGCCGAAAGCGGTCCAGTCCGCGGAGCCATCCGACGGTGAGCCCAGCGGGATGGCTGCGCCGCGGGAGCGAAGAAACGTTGTGACCGCGTCCTCCCCGGTCCGGCCGGCGACGAGGTCCCGGTAGTCGTCGGTGCTGAACGGCTCCCGCCGTGTCCCGGCGGGAAGCCGCGGGTCCTGCAGGACGTCGTCAAAGAGGTGCTGCCAGGCTGCGGCGCGGAGTTCCGCGGTGTCCGTGACCACGCCGTCGAGGTCGAAGATCACGGCATCGACCGGCGCCAGGGCGGCGGCAAGGGTGGGCGACTCCGTCATGGCTCAGTCGTATCAGGCATCCGGCCGCCGCGACAGTGTCGTTCTGCCGCGATTTCCTGCCGGCACCGGGCCTCCATGGCCGCGGTCAGCCCAGCAGCGCATCGAGAGTGGTGAAGCCGTAGCCTGCCTGGCGGATCCGGTCGATCATCCCGGGCAGCGCGTCGGCGTCGAGGGTGGTCCCGTCGTCGGGGTTGGAGCCGACGTGCATCAGCACGATCTCGCCGGGCTGAAGCCGGGCGAGCACGCGGTCCGCCACGATTTGCGCAGTGATCCCTCCGCTGCTGCCCTTCCAGCCCAGGCTGTCAACGGTCCAGCGGACGGGGAGGTAGCCCTGGGCGTTGACGGTGGCGATGGTCCGGGCGTCGCGGTCGCCGAGGGGGAAGCGGAACAGCGGCCGCGGGTCCGCTCCGCCGGCCTTGATGGCCTGTTCGGCTCCCGACAGCTGGTCCCGGATGGCGGCGTCGGGGAGCCCGGTGAAGCCCGGGTGGGTCATCGAATGGTTGCCGACCCGGTGGCCGCCCGCCACGATCGCGGCGACGCCCGCGGGGTTGGCGGCGGCCCAGTTGCCGGTGAGGAAGAAGGTGCCGCGCACCCCGGTGGCGGCCAGGGTCTGCAGGATGCGAGGCAGCCCCGCGGAGTTGGCTCCGGCGTCGAACGTCAGCGCCACGACTGTCCCGGCGCCCGGGATCACCTCGAGGTCGCGTCCGGCGAGCGCGGCGGGGAACGGTGCGGCGGGTGCCGGGGCCGGCGGTTCGGGAGCGGGCGGTGGCGGCGGTGGCGGCGCCAGGGGTCCGGGCGCAGGGGGTGCCGGGGGCGGGGCAGGTGAAACCGGGGCGGGGGCGGCCGTAGCCGTTCCGCTGGGGCCGGGGGCCGGGGTTTCCGACGGCGACGCTGGCACCGGAAGGTCCGAAGGGCTGTCCGACGGGCTACTCGACGGGCTGGCGGTGGCCGGGAGCGACGGCGAAGTGGCTGCCGGCGTCGGACTGGCTGAGGGCGGCCCGGACGAAAAGACGACGCCCAGCACCACCGCGGCGGCCAGCAACAGCACCGCAGCCGCGGCCGCCAGCCACCGGCGCCGGTCCCCCGAAAAGATCGCCCACATGCCTCACAGTGGCACCAGCGGCCACGGCCGGAGTAGGGCTAAAGTGCCCAGCGCCCGTCAAAACCCCCATGCAACGCGGGGTCACTCCGCGCCCATGTTGACCCCTCGGATGGGCGCGGTCTGACCCCGCGTTGCTTAGGCTGAGCCGGAGGGCGCTGCGGGAATCAGGCGGTCGGCCCGGCACCGGTCGAACAGGCGGATGAACGAGTCTTCCGTTCGCCGGTACCCGGTGAAGCCTGCAAGGCGGCTCTTGCTCATGTCGGTGACCACTTCCAGGTTCCGGCCCAGATCACCGTCGGTGTGCCACCAGGAGGCGACCCGCGAAAGATCGGGTTCGGCCAAGCCATGGCGGGCAGCGATGTCAGCCCACTCCCCCTCCCTGCCGAGCATCTGTTGTTCCAGCGGGCGGGGTTGGCCGGCGTACCCTTCGGGCTCAACGCCGAAATAGGCGGCCAGCGCGGGCCACATGCGCCTCCACCGGAAGATGTCGCCGTTGACGATGTTGTAGGCCTCGTCACCCACACCCTCAGCAGTGGCCGCCCAGATCATGTGTTCCGCCAGCAGCCCGCTGTCCGTCATATCGGTGAGGCTGTTCCACTGCGTCTCGGACCCGGGGAAGATAAACGGCTGCCCCAGTTCCCTGCAGATGGATGCCTGGACGGCGAGCGTTAGGCCCATGTTCATGGCATTGCCGACCGCATGCCCGATCACCGTATGCGCCCGGTGCACGGACCAGCCGAAGCCTTGCTTGCCGGCGGCAGCCCACAACTCGTCCTCCTGGGCGTAGTAGAAGTTGGGCGTCGGCAGCCGCGGCTCGCTTTCGCGGAACGGGGTGTCGGGCATCTCCCCCGCCGCATACGCTTCAAAGGGCCCAAGATAGTGCTTCAGCCCGGTCATCAGCGCCACGTGCTTTACCGGATGGCCGCTGAGGCTGGCGAGCAGGTTCCGCAGCATAGCCGCGTTGGTCTCGATGTTTTCCTGTTCCGTGCTCATCCGTGACCACGCCGTGTAGAACACGTGGCTCGGCCGCTCGCCGGCCAGGCCTTTCCGCAGGTTCTCCACTGAATTCAGGTCCGCACTCACATGCCGAACATCCCCGCGCTGAATCGGGCGGCGGGACAGTGCAACGACATCCCAGCCCTCATCCGCGAGCCTGTCGACCAGGGCCGATCCGGCAATCCCGCTGGCCCCAACCACAAGGGCAGTCTTCGTCTCAACGGTGTCTGAACTGCTTCGCACGCTATGCCTCCTGTTGCTTTCCCGCTCCAACTTTCCCGCTCCAGCGTCTCACGCCCCTGCGCGGGGGCGGCCCGCCGGCGCGGCGTAACCTGTAGCCGCCCGGCCTCCCGGGGAGCCCATCGCAGTAGGATGCAAAGTAGTCCACAACGCGAAATCTAAGGCGGGCTCTCCGTGAAACTTTTGCTCCGGTATCCGCTCGTGGCGGGCACCCTCGCCGTCCTCCTGGCCGTACTGGTTCTGCTGGTGTCCGGGCAGCCGCTGATAGCGCAGATCGCGGCCAGCCTCTACGCCCTGGCAGTGGCGGTCTATCTGGGGGTCGGCATGGTCCGCAGGCTGATGGGCGGCCAGTGGGGCATCGACATCCTGGCGGTCACCGCGATCGTAAGCACCGTCCTGGTGGGCGAGTTCATCGCCTCGATGATCATTGTCCTGATGATGGCCGGCGGCACAGCCCTCGAGGACTTCGCTGCCGGCCGGGCCAAGAAGGAACTGACGTCGCTGCTGGAACGCGTCCCGCAGACGGCCCACCGGGAACGCAACGGCAGCTCCGAAGCCGGCACCCCCGCAGCCGGAACCCATACAGACGAAAACCACGCAGGCGGCCAACACGAGGATGTCGCCGCCACCGATGTCCGGATCGGCGACATCCTGCTGGTCAGGCCGGGGGAAGTCGTGCCGCTGGACGGCATCCTGCTCTCCGAGTCCGCCACCCTGGACGAGTCCTCGCTCACCGGCGAGAGCCTTCCGGTGGAGCGGGTCACCGGCGACGGACTGATGAGCGGCTCCCTGAACGGGGAAGCCGCCGTCCGGATGCAGGTCACGGCCCTGATGGAGGACTCGCAGTACAGCCGCATCGTCGCCCTGGTCAAGGAAGCCGCGGACAGCAAGGCACCCATGGTGCGGCTCGCGGACCGGTACGCCGTTCCGTTTACCGCCCTGGCCTACCTGCTGGGGGCGATCGGCTGGATCATCAGCGGCAGCCCGGCCCGGTTCGCGGAAGTGCTGGTGGTCGCCACCCCGTGCCCGCTGCTGATCGCCGCCCCCGTGGCCTTCCTGGGCGGCATGAGCCGTGCCGCGCGCGGCGGCATCATCGTCAAATACGCCGGCGTGCTGGAACAACTGAGCCGGATCAAAACCGTCGCCTTCGACAAGACCGGCACCCTGACCTATGGCCGGCCCGCGCTCGTCGGGGTGCGGACATCTGGTTCCTTCACCGAGGACGAGGTTCTCGGGCTGGCGGCCTCCGCCGAACAGTATTCCTCCCATGTACTCGCCGCCTCCGTGATGGATGCCGCACGGACCCGCGGGCTGGTCTTCGAAGCCGCCACGGAGGCCACCGAATTCGCCACGCACGGCGTCCGGGCACGCTTCGACGGCCGCGACGTGGTGGTCGGCAAGCCCAAGTTCGTGGCTGAATCGGCCCCCGGCGTCACGGAAACAGAACTGGCCAGCGGCGAGCTCGCCATTTACGTGGGCGTGGCCGGGGAATTCGCCGGGTCCCTCGTGATGAGCGACCCGATCCGCAAGGAAGCCCGCCGCACGCTGGCCGAACTCACCGGGCTCGGCGTCACCCGGACGGTCATGCTGACCGGCGACGCACTCGCCACCGCCGAGCACATCGCGGACGAAGCCGGGCTCACCGATGTCAGAGCCGAGTGCCTGCCGCCGGACAAGGTCGAGGCCGTCCGCTCGCTGCCCGTCCGCCCGGTCATGATGGTCGGCGACGGCGTGAACGACGCGCCCGTCCTGGCCGTCGCCGACGTCGGGATCGCGATGGGCGCGCGCGGCTCGACGGCGGCCGGCGAGTCGGCCGACGTCGTGATCATCCTGGATGACCTGTCCAAGGTGGCGTCCGCCGTGCGGATCGGGCAGCGCACCGTCAAGGTGGCGCTGCAGAGCATCTGGATCGGGATCGCGCTGAGTGTGGCGCTGATGGTCGCGGCGATGGCCGGCTATGTCCCCGCCATCGCAGGTGCCCTCTCCCAGGAACTGGTGGACCTGGCCACGATCCTCAATGCGCTGCGCGCGCTCAGCCCGGGCAAAAGCTCCGGCAGCTCCGCCGGCAAGAAGACCGCCGGACCCAAGGGCCCGGGGCTCAAGGGCGACGTCGGTGCTACCGGGCGGCCTGTCTCTCGGCTTCCGCGATCCGCGGAACGGTTTTGAGGTAGCTGTCCGGGTTCAGCGAGATCGAGTCGATGCCCTCGCTGACCAGGAACGCCGCGAACTCGGGATGGTTGCTGGGCCCCTGGCCGCAGATCCCGATCTTGATCCCGGCGGCATGGGCCTTGCGGATGGCTTCGCTGATCATCGCCATCACGGCCTCGTCCCGCTCATCGAAGAGCGCGGCGAGCTGCGCCGAATCCCGGTCCACGCCCAGGACCAGCTGGGTGAGGTCGTTGGAGCCGATGGAAAAGCCGTCGAAGCGGGTGGCGAATTTTTCGGCGAGGACAACGTTGGACGGAATCTCGCACATCATGTAAACCTCCAGGCCGTTCTCTCCGCGGACCAGGCCGTTCTCCGCCATCACGGCCAGCACCCGGTCCGCTTCCTGCGGGGTCCGGCAGAACGGGATCATCACGATGATGTTGCCGAACCCGAGCTGTTCCCGGACCCGTTTGAGGGCCACACATTCCAGGGCGAATCCCTCCCGGTAGCGCTCGTCGTAGTAGCGGGAGGCGCCGCGGAAGCCAAGCATGGGGTTCTCCTCCGGCTCCTCGAACGCGGACCCGCCGATCAGGTGCGCATACTCGTTGGTCTTGAAGTCGCTGAGCCGGACGATCACCGGCCGGGGATGGTAGGGAGCGGCGATTTTGGCGATGCCGCGGGCCAGGGCGTCCACAAAGTAGTCCTTCGGGTCCGCGTAGCCACTGGTCAGCGCGCGGATCTGCTCGGCTTCCCCGGGGTCGGTGACCCGCTCGGGATGGACCAGCGCCATCGGGTGGACCCGGATCAGGCTGCTGATGATGAATTCCATCCGGGCCAGCCCGACGCCGTCGGCCGGCAGCCGCCACCACTGGAACGCCGCCGCGGGGCTGGCGATGTTGACCATGACTTTGGTGTGCGTCTCCGGCAGTTCCCCCAGGTCCACCTCCTCGGTGTCGTAGGCGAGGCTGCCCTCGTACACGCGGCCTTCATCGCCCTCGGCGCACGAGATCGTCACGGCCAGGTCTTCCGCCAGCACGGTCGTGGCGTTCCCGGTGCCGACGACGGCGGGGACCCCGAGTTCGCGGCTGACGATCGCCGCGTGGCTCGTCGGGCCACCGTGGTCGGTGACGATGCCGGCCGCCCGCTTCATGATCGGCACCCAGTCCGGGTCGGTCATTTCGGTGACCAGGATGGCGCCGTCGCGGAAGTTTTCGATGTCGGCCGCGCTCCTGATCACACACGCCGTGCCCTGCGCGATGGAGTCACCGATCGCGGCGCCCCTGGCCAGCACGGTGCCGGTCTCCAGCAGGTGGTGGAGGGTGAACCGCGACCCCGCCTTCTGCGACTGGACCG
Organism: Pseudarthrobacter sp. HLT1-3; assembly: GCF_059383535.1. Lineage (NCBI taxonomy): Bacteria > Bacillati > Actinomycetota > Actinomycetes > Micrococcales > Micrococcaceae > Pseudarthrobacter > Pseudarthrobacter sp. HLT1-3. The sequence continues at coordinate 144,235 of NZ_JBWZCJ010000005.1, forward strand.
TCTCCGGCCGGGCCTGGACCATAAACAGTTCCCCGGTCACGCCGTCCCGGGCCCACTCCATGTCCATCGGCCGGGCGTAGTGCTCCTCAACGCTAACGGCCCAGCGCGCCAGCGCCAGGATCTCGGCGTCGGCCAGGACAAACGCGCGGCGTTCCGCTGCCGAGGTGTCCACCATCTTGGTGCGGGCGTGGCCGCCCCGGCTGTAGATCATCTTCCGTTCCTTGGAACCAAGGGTCTTTTCGATAATCGGGCTGATTTCGTCCGCGGCCGCGGCTTCCGCCAGAAGCGGCTTGAACACGAGGTATTTGTCCGGGTTGATGGTGCCCTGGACCACGGTTTCGCCCAGGCCCCAGGCGGCGCTGATCACCGCCACGCGGGGGAACCCGGAGTCCGTGTCGATGGAAAACATCACGCCGGAGGCGCCGACGTCGGAACGCACCATCCGCTGCACGCCGATGGAGAGCGCAACCTCGAGGTGGTCAAAGCCCTTGACCTCGCGGTAGCTGATGGCCCGGTCGGTGAAAAGCGAGGCGTAGCAGCGGCGGCAGGCGTCCAGCAGCTCCCGTTCCCCGGAGATGTTAAGGAACGTCTCCTGCTGCCCGGCAAAGCTTGCGTCCGGCAGGTCCTCGGCGGTGGCGCTGCTGCGGACCGCGACCGAGAGCCGGTCCAGTCCGGCTCGCTCCCCCAGTTCCCGGTAGTGGGAGCGGATGGACCCGGCAATGTCCGCCGGGAACTCACTGTCCAGGAACAGCTCGCGGATGGCCTCCCCGGTGGCGCGCAGGGAGGTTTCGCCGGCCCGGTAGGACTGGATCCGCGCGCGCATCGCGGCCTCGATCCCGTTGGCCTCGAGGAACCGGCGGTAGGCGTCCGCGGTGGTGGCGAAGCCGTCCGGCACGCGCACACCCTTCGCTTTGAGGGACTGGATGAGTTCGCCGAGGGAGGCGTTCTTGCCGCCCACCTGCGGGACATCGCCCATCCCGATCTCGTCAAACCACAGCACCGGGGATTCAGCCATGTCGCAGCTCCTGCTTTCGGCAACGGGAAGGGCGCGCCGGGCACGGTAGTGAACTGCTGCTGCCTGACGCCTCTGGACCCATCCTGTGGCTGCGGGCCGTCCGGTGTCAGAGTCTTTGGACCTTTGTAACGGTTGTGTCCTGCCCGGCCCGGCGGTGGCGCACGATCTTGTACAGCCAGTCCGCGAGCAGCACGGCGGGGATGGCGGCGAGCGCGACGGCCAGGCCGCCGGGCGAAGGCGGTGCGTGGCCCAGCAGGGTGGCGAGCGGACCAAGGAACAGGAACACCGCCAGCAGGCCGAGTTCGGCCAGCACGGCCCAGACCAGCAGCCGGTTAGTGAACCAGCCGAGCCGCCACGGCGGGACCGAGGCGCTGCGGCAGGCGAAGGCGTTGGCGAGCTGGGCCAGGACCACGGTAGTGAACGCGGCGCCGGAGCCGGCCATCAGGACGTCCGCCGCGGGGAGTTCCGCCCCGGGGGTCCAGCCGGCGCCGAGCAGGACCGCCGTGTAGGCCGTCATTTCGAAAAGCGCCTCGACCGGGCCCAGCAGGCCGAACACCCGGAACATCAGCGCCCGGTCCATCAGGTGCCTGCGCTCCGGAGGGCGTTTCAGCGTCCCCTTGCTGGGAGCCTCACTGCCCAGCGCCAGCGCGGGGAGCAGGTCGGTGCCGATGTCCAGGGCGAGGATCTGCAGCACGCTCAGCGCCAGCGGGAAGCGGCCGCCGGACAGTGCCCAGATCACGAAGGGGGTGAGCTCCGCGACATTGTCCGTCAGGTGGTAGGTCAGGAAACGCCGGATGTTCGCGTACGTGGCGCGGCCCTGCTCCACCGCCGCGATGATGGTGGCAAAGTCGTCATCCAGCAGCACGAGGTCGGCCGCCTCACGGGCCACGTCCGTGCCGCTCAGCCCCATGGCCACGCCGATGTCGGCCTGCTGGAGGGCGGGACCGTCGTTGACGCCGTCGCCCGTCATCGCCACCACGTGGCCGCGACGCTGGAGCAGACGGGCCACCCGGAGCTTTTGTTCGGGGGTGACGCGGCTGACCACGACGCCGTCGCGGTCCAGCAGCGCGGTCAGGACGGCGTCGTCCTCGGGCAGGCTGTGTCCCTCCAGTACCACCTCGGGTGTTCCGATCAAACCGGTTTCCCGGGCGATGGCGGCCGCCGTGAAGGCATGGTCGCCGGTAACCATGGCGACCTTGATGCCGGCCCCGCGGGCCGCCTCGAGTGCCAGCCTTACCTCGGCCCGGGGCGGGTCGTGCAGCCCGATCAGCCCCAGCAGCGTCAGTCCGCGCTCAACTTCCTCGAGCCTGAAGCTGGCGCCCGGCAGTCCGGGCAGGCTCCGCTCGGCCACGGCCAGTACCCGCAGACCGTGCGAGGCCATCTCGTCGACCATCTGCAGGGCCCGGTCGGCACCGGATGGCTCAGCGGCGCCCGCTGCCGCACCGGCGCCGGCCCCACCTCCTCCGTCCCCGCCTCCAACTCCGACCCCGTCTCCAACTCCGTCCCCGCCGCACAACGGAATCACCGACTCCGGGGCGCCCTTGACATACAGCGTGGTCCCCACGATCGCGGACTCCCGCAACCGGCGGGGATCGAAGGCAAAGCGGTGCGATACCGCGGGCTCTGCTGGAGCCGACCCGGGACCTGGCCCGGCAGCTGCCAGCCGGACGGCCAGCGCGTGGATGGCGGCCTCCATGGGGTCGCCCTCGGCGATCCACTGCCCCTCGTGGAGCACCGCGCGGCCCACGGAAGCGGCCAGCGCGGCGGTGCTGAGGTGCAGCGCCTCCCCGGTTCCCGTCCCGGTGATCTCAGCCTCCGGCCCGTAGCCTGCGCCGATGACGCTGAGCACCCCGGCCGGGGTCCAGACCTCGACGGCGTTCATCCGGTTCTGGGTCAGCGTGCCGGTTTTGTCCGTGCAAATGAAGGTGGTGGAGCCGAGGGTTTCCACCGCTTCCAGGTTCCGGACCAGTGCGTTGCGCTGCGCCATCCGTTGCGCCCCGACGGCCAGGGACAGCGTGACCGTGGGCAGCAGGCCCTCGGGCACCAGCGCCACCATCACGCCGATGGCAAACAAGAAGGCGTCCCGCCAGGAGATTCCGACCAACAGGGAGAGCACAAAAAACAGCACGCCAATGCCCAGGGCCATCGCGGCGGTGATGCGGACGATTCGTTGCAGCTCCCGCGCGAGCGGGCTTGGCGGCGCCTTGACTTTTCCCGTCAGGGCGGCGATTTCGGCGAGTCGGGTCTTGGCGCCTGTTCCCGCGACCACGCCTTCAGCCTGGCCGTTGACCAGGAAGGTCCCGCCGAAGACGTTGTCCCCGGGTGCCTTGGCGACGGCCTCGCTTTCACCTGTGAGCATCGATTCGTCCACGGAGCAGCCTGCCGCCACGGCCAGCCGGAGGTCCGCCGGAATCCGGTCGCCGGCAACCAGTACGACGGCGTCGTCCGGCACCAGCTCGGTGGTGTGGACCTTGATGAGGCGGTTGTCCCGGCGGACCGAGACCATGGCCGGGAGCAGTTCGCGGAGCTTTGCGGCGGCGTGCTGGGCGCGCTCCTGTTGGATGTAGGCGAAGATACCGTTCACCAGGATGACAACAACGATCGCGATCGCCAGCTGCGGCATACCCGCCATGTAGGCCAGCACGGAGGCACACCACAGCAGGACGGCAAAAAAGTGCGTCAGTTCGGCCAGCAGCCTCCGCCAGCCAGGGACGGTGCCGGTCTCTGGAAGCTTGTTCGCCCCGACTTGAGTGAGTCTTCGGGCCGCCTCGGCGGAGCTCAGTCCTGCAACGCCCGGCAACGCCGCGGCGTTCGACCCCCCGGCGGAAGCCTCCGGCGTCACGGCCGGCCGGGGACGCTCAGGCGTAACACCGGAGACCGGCCCGGGTCAGGTAGCTCATGGGATTGAGGGTGCCCCCCGCGGGTGCGCGCCGTTAGGGCCAAAGGTCACTGGGCCTCACCGGGGGCCCAGAAGCGCCCACACCATTGTGAGTGTCCTGTCCCGAGAACAAATCCATTGACAAAAAGCGAAGAGAAACGAAGTGTAAAGGTAGAAGCGCCAGAGTTTGCAGACCTCGGCTGACGACTCCAATCAACTCGCTCAGCAGTGGTTTCGCTCAGCGACGACGCCGCGGGATCGGCAACCCGTTTCACACAGCAATCTCACAGGCGATCCTTATGACGAACACAGTCGGCGAGCCCACTATTGTTCGAACCCGGGTTTGCCGCGGTCGCGACGGCCGGTGCACCTTATTGGAGCGTCGGCGGCGAGAGCCGTGGCCTTCCGACGCAAGAAGAATGGCACGTGTACCAACTGATGGTGGCGGCTCAGCATGATCACTTTGCGCAGGCACGTACTTCCTCCGGTCCTGGCCGTCCTGTTGCCATCAACGCAGGCCTGTCTTCCGTAAATCGGCCCCTTGGCCGCTGGAGAATCCGCTCCAGCTGTCATTCAAACAAGCAACACCAGTTAGGAACCCTCGAACATTGAGGTGCCACCAATGTCACCAAAACGCGAAACACGCTTCTGGAACCATCAAAATGCGCCCTTGATCGTCCTCGGCGTCGGCATTCTCCTGGTGCTGATCGCCGCTGGGATAGTCGTATGGGCTATCAATATTGCCCCGGTCATCTCTCACCTTCCATGAATCTAGGCGAACGGGGTCCTCAGCCGATCGGGCACGGCATCGGTCCCGACGGCCTTGCGGGGCCTGTACCGGCAGGGCGGGTCGCCAGCGTACGCGCCAGCATCAGTCGAGGGCAGGCGCGCGGTGCCGTCCCAGCGTCCGGAGATAGGCGCCGAAGCCGTGCGGCGCCCGGGCGTGGATCCGGCCTGAGGTCAGCACCCGCATGCTGTCCGTGGCCATGACGGTGAACGCGCGGCTGCGCAGGCTTTGCACCAGGGTCCGGTCCTCCTGCGAGGCGAGCTTCGGGAAGCCTCCGGCGGCCAGGTAGGCGGAGGCCCTGACGCCGAAGTTGGCTCCGTAAATGTGCGGGTGGTCCTCCTCGAAGGGGTGGCGTTCCTGCCAGCTCCGGAGCAGCTCCGGGTCCATCCCTGCGGGGTCCGGTTCCACCGAGCCCAGCACGGCGTCGGCTCCGGCCTCGGCGAATTCCAGCTGGCGGACCAGCCAGTTTCCCGGGACCTGCGAGTCCGCGTCCGTGTTGGCCAGCCAGGTCCGGCCGGCCCAGGGCGGCGGTGTCCACCGCTTGCCGGGCGGTCTCCGCCGGGATGTTCCGATCCCGGCGGCCCGGACCCCGGCCGCGCGGCTGGCTCCGGTGTTGCGGAAATCCACGTCCAGGGCGCGGAAGCGCCGGTCCGCCGCGGCGTACCGGGCCGCGATGTCTGCGGAGCCGTCGCTGCAGCTGTCCAGCACCACGATCACGCGGACCTCGACTTCGGGCCGGAGCCGGTGCAGCGTATCGGCGGCGCATTGCACCGCGCCCAGCGCGCGGCTGAGGTGCTCCTCCTCATTGTGGGCAGGCAGCACGACGGCGATCCGGTCGAGGCTGTGCCCCCGGGGCAGCGGCAGGGCAAGGGCGGCCATTCCGGCTAGCCTTTCCGGGCCCGCGCGCCGGCGTCAGCGCGCGGCGGTTCCCCGCCGGCCCCGGGCGCAACCAGGACCTCGAGGATGAAGTCCCGTTCCCGGTAGAGCCCGGAGTCGGCCCAGCCGAGTCGGCGGCGGGCGGCGGCGTGGACGGAGTCGCCGTCGAGCTCCCAGCCGGAGATAGGGTGCCGCCAGTGGCACAGGGCCAGGGTGCCGCCGGGCAGGAGTGCTGCCTCAATCCGGTCGAACAGTTCGGCCAGCTCACCGGGGGCGAGGTAGTAGCCCACCTCGGAGACCACGATCAGGTCGAAGCGGCCCTCCGGCCAGTCCTGCGGGACGGTGACGTGGCGGGTCCGGGCGGCCGGCAGGTGTTCGAGGCGCCGGGCGGCGTGGGCGAGTGCGGCGCTGCTGGCGTCGACGGCCAGGAAACTGACACAGCGTTGCGCGAGTTCCAGGCTGAGCGTCCCGATCGAGCAGCCGATTTCGAGTCCGGCCGTGTAGTTCAGGCCGGGCAGTGCTGCGAGCGTGAGAGCGCGTTTGCGGTGTTCGTACCAGCTGCTGGTGTACTGCCAGGGGTCGTCGTTTCCGGTATGCACGCCGTCAAAGACGCGTTCCGCGTCGGCGGCGGCGTAGGCGCCGCCGCCGACGCTGCCGCCGGCCCGGACCGCCGGACGCTGCCACGCGAACATCTCGAACGGCCGGTCAAAGTGGGCCAGGAATGCCGGCGGAAGCAGCACCTCGTCGCCGGGCCGGCCGGACAGCGCGCGGGTTTGCGAGCCGTGGGCCGCCATCGCCGCAGCCTTGGCCTGCTGTTCGGCGGGCTGCAGCGGCAGGCGCAGCCAGGACTGCCAGGCCGGGTCCGCGGGGGCCGCCCAAAGCCAGTACCAGATGGGGTATTCCAGCAGCCCGTGGCCGCCTTCCACGGCCGCCTCGGCGGCTGCGGCACCCAGTGCCTCGTGGTCAGGGTGGCCGTCGTGCCGGTAAGGGGCCACCAGCGTAATCTGCTCCGGCGGCAGTTCCGAACCGGTGGTTATGTGCGCCAGGGCGCGCTGCAGGGCTGCGTCCACCTCCGGCCGGTGGTCTGCGAGTTTACCGTCCGGCAGGGCGAGGAATTCCCAGTCCGGATCGGGCAGCAGGCGCGCGAGGGCTCCGTCGAATTCCTGCAGCCGGACGGCCGCAAGCTGATCCGGCGTCGTCGTGGGGGAATCCGGGTGCGAGGCCTCACCGGCCGTGCACAGCAGCACGGTGACGCGGGCGCCGAGCCCCCGCAGCCGGGCGAGCAGCCCGCCCGCGCCGAGGGATTCGTCGTCCGGGTGCGCGGCCAGGACGATGAACGCCTGGCCGGCGAGTTCGCCGGCGTCGAGCGGCAGTTCCGGGAGGGCGGCGAGTCCGCTGGCAACCCAGGCGTCCTCGCTGGTGCCGGCGTCGCGGTGGCTGAAGTTCACCATGGGTGGTCCCCCTTGAGCGTGCGGGCACCAAGCTGGGCGTCGTCGCGCATGGCGTGGTGCTGGCGGATGTAGAGCGAGAGGTCAGCCATCCGCTTGCCGTAGACCGGGTCGAAGGCGAGCGGGCCGGGTCCGAGGTTCTGGCTGACCAGGGTCTGGATGCGTTCGACGGCGGCGGCGACGTGGCCGCGGATGCGGAGGGCCTCGCTCCAGGCGCCGGTGTCCGAGAGTTCCCCGGCATCGATCCTGGCGGCGGTCCGGGCGAGGTAGCCGGTCAGGGCGGTGAGCGTCCGGTCGATCTCGCCGAGGTGGGCGAGCGCGATCTGGTCAGGGTCGCGGCCGCCGTCGGCCGCGGTGAGCAGGGAATCCCTGAAGCTGCGGGCCACCGCGACGGCGCCGCCCAGCCAGCAGGCTGCCACACCCATGCCGCCCCACGCGAAGCCGGGCCGGCGGTAGTACCAGCCGGCGTCGCCCAGCGGCACGGCAGGGACGGCGTCGAAGTGCACGGTGCCGCTGGGGATCTCCGCGAGTGCCCGGGTGGTCCACTGCGGGTCCTCGAAGCTGATGCCGTCGGCGTGCAGGTCGACGGCGAACGCCGCCCGGCCGCCGTCGTCCAGCTGGGCGGTCACGACGGCGTGGTCCAGCTGGGCGGCGAGGGAGCACCAGGGCTTGGCACCGTGCAGCCGGAAGCAGCCGTCCACCTCTGCGGCCTTGAGCCGCAGGCCGGGGGCTTCCGCGGCGAACACACCCCAGGCGCCGTCGAAGTGCACGCTGGCAAAGTCCGGGCAGTCCCAGCCTTCCAGTTCCGCCTGGCCGGTGGCCTGGGTGAGGATGGCGGCGGCGTCCAGGTGGGGTTCAACGGCCCGGCCGGCGGCGACATCGACAGCTGTAACGGAGGCCTGGATTTCCCAGAGGACCGCCGTCTTGCCCGCACCGGGGTTCGGGGCAGTTGCCGCTGCGGCTTTGGCCAGCTCCAGCAGGGCCGGGACGTCGCCGACCGCCGACTGTGCGGCCGCCAGCAGAGGGCCCAGCCGGGCGAGGTCCTGCGGCGCCGAGCTGATCCTGACGGCGAGTGGCCGCTGGGAATCGGGAGTCCGGTTCATTCGGTGCCCTGTCCTCCTTCGAAGTGCTTGCTGCTCCCGGCGTCCGTGCCTGCCGGCCGCTCTACTGGCCGGTAATTTCAGGCCGTCCCGTAAATCTAAGCACACTTAGCACTTTGGGGTTCCCGTGGCAGTCCTTCCCCCGGGCGACACCCCGGATGCCGCAACACCCGTTGCTGCAGCACCTGCGGCTACAGCACCCGGGCAACGGCGAAGCCGTCCCAGCCTTTGGAGCCCACGGTCTGGATCACCGTGCCGTCCAGCCGGCGGTCCGAGCCCAGCAGTTCCAGGGCGCTGATGATGCCCGGGGCGTTGACGGGGTCCATGGTCGGATCCAGCACGGCGCCTTCCCAGACCACGTTGTCTATCACGACGGCGGTGCCGGGCCGGCCGAGGCGGATGGCCCAGTCGAGGTAGCGCGGGTTGTTTTCCTTGTCCGCGTCGATGAAGACGAAGTCGAACGGCTCGGCCCCCTCGTTGGCGAGCGCCTGCAGGGTATCGAGTGCGGCCCCGACCCGGATCTCCACGAGAGAGCCCAGCCCGGCGAAGTCGACGTTGGCGCGGGCCACCGCGGCGTGTTTGGGGAGGTATTCGCAGGTGATCAGCCGGCCGCCGTCGGGCAGGCCCTGCGCCATCCAAATCGTGCTGAACCCGGCCAGCGTCCCGATCTCCAGCACCCGGCGGGCGCCGGAGAGCTGGACGAGCAGTTTCAGCAACTTGCCGGCGGTGGGGGCGACTTCGATGGGCGGCATGCCCGCCTCGAGCGCGGTGGTCACGGCATGCTTCAGGGTGCCGTCGGGACGGACCACGGACTCGGACAGGAAGTCCTCGACGGCGGTCCAGCGGGCAGTGGGCTGATGCTCGAACATGCGCCAAGTCTCCCAGCTGGCCGGTCCCGGCGGTAGGCTCCGACGGCCCGGGATCCGGCGGTAGGCTCGGGGGCCTAGCCTGCCGCGGGGCCCGATCCGCCGTCGAGCGCCTGCTCCAGGCGGTCCAGTTTCCCGGTGAGTTCGCCCGCGAAACCGGGGCGGATGTCTGCCTTGATTACCAGAGATACCCTGCTGCCGTAGCGGCCCACGGCCTCGGTGGCGCGCTTCACGACATCGAAGACTTCATCCCACTCCCCCTCGATCGTGGTGAACATCGAGTCGGTGCGGTTCGGCAGGCCGGACTCGCGGACGATCCGCACCGCCTCGGCCACGGCGTCGTGGACGGACGCCTCGTCCGACGGGATGGCCTCGGAACCGGCGGGCGGGCCGCCGGCAGTGGCTGCGGGACGGCCTGAAGGTGCGACAGAGAATGCAAGCAACATGGAACCAGTCTGTCACGTGCGCCGGCGGCAGGACGGCGCACGTGGGCCCGATCGGTCCTGCTCCCGGACCGAACCAGAGCCCGTCCTGGGCCTGGTGCCTGCAGCCGCATCCGTCACATAAATCAATACCCGGAAGTAATCTCCCCGGTCCGGCCCTGCGTTGCTAACCTAAGCAAATGAACCGGGTAGCAGACCGCAGGCCGCTCCGCGCCGATGCCGCGCGGAACGTGGACAAGATCATTACGGCCGCCCGCCAGTGCTTCCGGGAGCACGGCCCCGAGGTCCCGCTACAGACGATCGCCGTGACCGCCGGCGTCGGCCCGGCCACGCTCTTCCGGAACTTCGCCGACAAGGAAGAACTGGTCCTCGCTGCGCTGCACCGGCAGCTCGGCCTGCTGGTCGATCCCGTCATCGAGGAGGCCCTCGCCGGGCCGGACGCCGCGGAAGGGCTCTTCCGTGTCATTGATGCCCTGATGGGCGTGGCCAGCGAAGAAGCCAACCTGTTGGGAGCGGTCGCCGGCCGGCGCGGGCTGCTCACCGGCATCACGGGCGATCTGATCGAATCCGTGGCGGTGCTGCTGGGCCGCGGACAGGGCCAGGGGACCCTGCGCAGCGACATTTCGATGACGGACCTGATCCGTCTGCTGGCCATGCTGATCGGTGTTGTGGACACGATGGAGGCTGGTTCGGATGCCTGGCGCCGCCCCGTCGCCCTGGTCGAGGACGCCATCCGCACCGAGCGCCCGCACCGGCCGCTGCCGCCACAGGCGCCGCTGCCGGGCACGGCGTACGATTCGGTGCTCGGCTAGAAACCTGTGGGCTGGGAAACAATCGTCGGCGCAGTCGGCGGTCTGCTGCTGGTCTACGCCGTCCTCCTGCTTCTGCTGTGGGGCTATGCGCGCCGCCACCCGGAAACCGTGACGATGAAGGACGCGCTGCGGCTGCTGCCGGACCTGCTCAGACTCCTGCGGCGGCTGCTCGCGGACAAGACCCTGGGCGCAGGGGCGCGGGTCCGGATTGCCTTGCTCCTGGCGTACCTGCTCTCCCCGATCGACCTGGTGCCGGATTTCGTTCCGGTGATCGGCTACGCCGACGACGTTATCATTGTGGCCGTCGTCCTGCGCGCAGTGATCGCACGGGCCGGAGCGGATGCGCTGCGCCGGCACTGGCTGGGGACGCCCGAGGGGCTGCAGCTCATCCTCCGGCTCGGCGGCCTCGGAGCACCCTTGTAGGAGCTCAGACCCTGAAGGACGTACCGGCGGGGCCGCCGTCGAACCTGCGGAGGATCTCCCGGGCAACGATGCGGAGCTTGACGTTCCTGGTGTTCGAGACCCTGGCCAGCAGCGCGAGCGCGTCCGACTGCGAGCATCTGCTCTGTGCCATCAGGATGCCGGCGGCCAGGTTGATCTCGGTCCGGGACCGCATAGCCTGCAGCAAGTCCCGGTTCACGCTTTGGGCGGATTCCAGCCGGATGGCCAGCCTCGTCACCTTGGCGGCGCGGGCGGCGAGCGCCCCACAGGCCGCCAGGGCGCCGTCGTCGAAAGCCTCGGGGGACGTCGAAAAGAGCGTCAGGGTGGCCGCCGCGTCCCGACCCACAAGCAGCGGGACAGCGAGAATGCTGCGGCTCCCGCGCTGGGCAGCCGCCCGCTGGTAGCGCCTCCACCGCGGATCCATAATCGTGTCCGGCACCATCACGACCTGCCCGGTCTGCCGGGCCTCCAGCCCCGGCCCCTGCCCGATGTCATCCTGCAAGCGGTCCAGAACCCGGGCTTCGGCGTTGCTGGCGGCGAGGACTGCCGCCTGACGTCTCCCGGCTGCCCTCACCGAGCACAGCATCGGGCGGCCGGTCTCAGCGGAGGCGAACCCGGCGGCCAGATCGGACAGCTGCCGGAGGAAATCCTCGAGCAGTTCATTATCCAGCAACAGATCCTGCAGGCGCTCCGTGAGCCGGGATCCCTGCATCAATCCTCCGCGGGCTTTTCTTTGGCCTCCTGCAAGTGGTGCTGCAGCTTTTCCTCGGCCTCCCGCCGGCGCCGGGCCATCTCGCGCAGCTCGCGGGTGGACTCTGCCCCCGGCGGAACGAACGGCGCGGGCGGCTTGTGGTGCTGGCCCTTTCCGGGCGCGGGGGTATCCGGATCGTCGGTCTCGCTCATACCCGAATGCTCCCACGGGGGCCTTGCGGCAAATAGGGACTAAAGACCGTTACGGAGCGGTACGGGCGGGCGTGCAGAACCGCGTCAGGCCTGCGGGCCTGCGGCAGGTCCGCTAGCCCCAGCCCAGCAGCCGGAGTCCTGCTGCCGCGCCGGCTCCGGCGAGGACAACGACGAGGAACGGTGCGCGGAACGCCAGGGCAATGACGGCCGCGGCGAGTGCCCCCAGGCGCCCATCCAGTGTGAGCGTCTGGCCGGAAGCCACGGTGTTCACGATCGTCAGGGACGCCAGCAGGCCAATCGTCATGGTCCCCGCGATCCGGGACATCCGGGGGTCGCGGAGCACGCTGGCCGGGACCAGATAGCCCAGCAGTTTCCAGGCGTAGGCCAGCAGGCAGGAGAGCAGCACCCACATCCACAGTGTCATCTGTCGTCCCCCGGGTGATGGATGTGCGGGTGTTCGGCGTAGGGGTCCACGTCCGGTTCCAGCCCTTCGTCACTGCGGCCATGGCTGAACCAGCCGATGGCCGCCGCAACCACCGCGGCCACCAGGATCGGCACCCCGGCGGGCACAAACGGTACGGCCAGCACGGTGGCCAGGGCACAGACGACGGCGATCGCGACAGGTTCGCGGCCCTTGAGCCGCGGCCAGAGCAGGCCCAGGAACGCCGCCACGGCGGCGCCGTCGAGGCCCCACTGCTTGGGATCGCCCAGCGCCCCACCGGCCAGCGCACCCACGGCGGTGAACAGGTTCCAGAGGACGAAGATGCCCAGGCCCGCGGTCCAGAAGCCGCGCTTCTGCTCGAGCGGGTCCGTCTGGCCGGTGCTTGTGGCGGTGGACTCGTCGATGGTGACGTGCGCGGCTGCGAACCGCCGCCAGCCCCGCGGCTGCAGCAGGGCGTTGATCTGCATTCCGTAAATCCCGTTGCGCATGCCCAGCAGGGTGGCTGCCCCCATCGCGGCGACGCCGGAGCCGCCCCCGGCCACCACGCCGATGAAGGCAAACTGCGAGCCGCCGCTGAACAGCAGCAGGCTCAAGGCCATGGTCTGCCAGAAGTCGAGTCCGGAGGTGACGGACAGGGCACCGAAGGACACCCCGTAGAGACCGGTGGCGATGCTGATGGAGAGACCGACGCGCACGGCCGGGGACTGCAGGAGGGTCATGGCCGGACCGGTTTCGGCGTATGGGTGTCCCGGCCGGACCAGCGAGATGGCATGGGACAACTCAATCACAGCCGCGGAGCTCCCTGCCAACCCCGGCTGGCGTCGCAGAAACAGGACTTTGCGCAGGGGTCGCTGCCCGTCAATCCGACGTACCGTGTGACTATGAGCGGTGTCGTGGAGATGACAGCTGTGGTTAAGCGTTTCGGGTCCGTGACGGCCCTGGACGGACTGGACTTCGAGGTGGCCGCCGGCGAGGTGCACGGCTTCCTCGGCCCCAACGGATCCGGCAAGTCCACCACGCTGCGGCTCCTGCTGGGCCTGCTGCGCTCCGATGCCGGTTCCATCCGGGTTCTCGGGCTGGATCCGTGGCGCGAGGTCGCAACCCTGCACCGCCGGCTGGCGTACGTCCCGGGGGACGTGGCCCTCTGGCCGAACCTGACGGGCGGCGAAGTGATCGAGCTGCTGGGCCGGTTGCAGGGCGGCCAGGACCGCGCCCGCCGGGACCGCCTGCTGGACCTGTTCGAGCTGGATCCCACGAAGAAGTCGCGCACCTACTCCAAGGGAAACCGGCAGAAAGTCGCCCTGGTGGCTGCCCTGGCCACCGACGCCGAACTGTTCCTGCTGGACGAGCCGACGAGCGGGCTGGACCCGCTGATGGAGGACGCGTTCCGCGGCTGCGTCCGCGAGCTGCGCGCGCAGGGGCGCACCGTCGTGCTGAGCAGCCACATCCTCAGCGAAGCCGAGGCGCTCTCGGACCGGGTCAGCATTATCCGCGCCGGACGGGTGGTGGAGACCGGCCCGCTGGAGCAGCTGCGGCACCTGACCCGCACCTCCGTCACCGCCGACGTCGCCGTGGTGCCTCCCGGACTGGACCTCCTGCCCGGCGTCCACGACGTCGTCATCACCAATCACCGGGTCACCGCCCAGGTCGAGCCCGCCGGTCTGAACCATCTGATGCAGGCGCTTACGACGGCGGGACTGACGTCGCTCACGAGCCAGCCGCCGACGCTGGAGGACCTGTTCCTGCGCCACTACGGTGACCTCAGCGCCGGTGTTCCTGCCGCGGCCGTCGGCTCGGCGCCGGCCCGGCCCAGCACCCCGGGGCCGGGCGGACGGCGGGCCGGCGATGCCTGAGACCCTGGCCGGGACCGGCGTCCTGATCCGGCTCGGGCTCCGGCGGGACCGGTGGATGCTGCCGGTCTGGATCGCAGGTTTTGCCCTCATCGCGTACTCGACGGCGGCGGCCGGAGCCGAGCTCTATCCGGATGTGGCGAGCCGCGTCGAGGCCTCCACCGCCTTGAATGCGACCGCCTCGATGGTGGCGCTCTTCGGCCGGATCTACGACCCCAGCTCCATCGGCGCCCTTTCACTGATCAAATACACCGCGTTCATGACCGCCATCCTCGCCGTCCTCATGGTCATCCTCGCCATCCGGCACACGCGCAGCGACGAGGAGACCGGCCGTCTGGAGCTGCTCGGCGGAGGGCGGCTGGGCCGCGACGCGCCGCTGGCAGCTGCCCTCACGATCAGCCTGGGCGCCAACGTGCTGCTCGGGTTGCTCTCGGCCGCCGCGCTGGCGGCCGGGGGGCTGCCGGCCGCCGGCTCGCTCGCCTTCGGTCTGGGCTGGGCTGCCACGGGCATGGCTTTCAGCGCCGTGGCCGGGCTGGCCGCCCAGCTGACCGCCAGCGCCCGGGCCGCCACCGGGTTCAGCATCGGCGTCGTCGCCGTCACCTACGCGTTGCGGGCCGTGGGTGATCTCGCCGAACCGGGTCCGTCATTCTTCTCCTGGCTGTCGCCCATCGGATGGAACCAGCAGATCCGCGCCTTCGCCGGCGACCAATGGTGGGTCCTCGCGCTGCCGGTCAGCCTGTCCCTGCTGCTGGTCCCGGCATCCTTTGCGCTCCGCGCCAGGCGCGACCTTGGGGCAGGGCTCCGCGCTGAACGCCCGGGGCCGGCCGTCGGCTCGCTCTCCGGCGTCTGGGACCTGGCCGTCCGCCTGCAGTACCGGGTGCTGCTGGCCTGGGCCGTGGCCTTCCTCGTTTTCGGCGTTGTGATCGGTTCCCTGGCCAGCAATGTGGGAGAGCTGCTGAGTTCACCGAACGCCCAGGACCTGATTAAGATGCTGGGTGGCCGGCAGGCCCTGACCGAGGCCTTCCTGGCCGCCGAGATCAGCATCATGGGGTTGTTGGCCGCCGCCTACGGGGTGTCCTCGGCCAACCATCTGCGCGGCGAGGAGGCCACTGGCCACACCGAAGCCCTGCTGGGCACCGCGACCACCCGGATCCGCTGGGCGAGCAGCCACTTCGCGTTCGCCCTCGCCGGGGTCGCCGTGCTGTTGCTGCTGGCGGGGGCGTCGATCGGCGTCGGGGCCGCCTTCGCCGTCAACGACTCCGGATTGGTGGGCCGCAGCACTGTGGCCGCTCTGGCCCAGATCCCGGCAGCGTGGGTGGTGACCGCGATTGCGCTTGCGGTGTTTGGCTGGGCGCCCCGGCTCGCCGGCGCGACCTGGGGCATCCTGCTGGCCTTCGTCGCGCTGGGAGAATTCGGTGTGCTCTGGAACGCCCCCGAATGGCTCATGGACCTCTCGCCGTTCCGGCACTCCCCGCTGCTGCCGGTGGGCTCCGCGGGCGTGCCGGGGCTGGCCGGCCTCATCATGGCTGCGGCGGCTCTAGCGGCGCTGGGCTATGCCGGCTGGCGGCGCCGCGATCTCGCGGCCTAGGCACCTACCCGGTCAGCGGAAGCTCGGGGAGCCCGCCGTCAGCTGGGCGAGAACCTGCGCGGGACGGTTGGTGGTGATCTCGTGGATCCCAAGCTGCTGGCAGAGTGCGACGTCGGATTCGGCGTCCACGGTCCACACCCGGAAGCGCCGGCCGGAGTCGAGCCAGCGCCGGATGGTCCGGGAATGCCCGCGGACATAGTCGATGCCCGGCCCGGCCAGCCCGGCCTGGCAGTCGTCCAGGATCCGCTCGGCCTCGGTTTGCGCGGCCCTCATCACGTTCGCCAGCGCCCCGCCGGTGAGCGCCCCGAGGCCGAGTTCCTCCCGGATCTCCTCGGCGTTGACGTCGTCCACGAGCTGGCAGACGGCGAACGCCGGGACTGACTTCAGCAGGTGCTTGACCGAGTCCGGGCTGAAGCTCATGAACGACACCCTGATGTTGCCAAGCCGGGACGTCGCGGGATCCCACCCCTGGGCCCGAAGGACGGCCAGGACCCGGTCTTCCAGCTTGAGCTGGAAGGGGCTGGGGTGTTTGAGCTCAATTGCCAGCCCGATCTCCCGGTCAGCGGTCCGCAGCAGCACCAGCAGCTCGGGCAGCGTCAGCAGCTGCGTGGACCGGGCACCGTATTTGTCCGGAATCCTGGCACCTTTCCAGGAGGAGAAGTCCAGCTGCCGAAGCTGCTCGAGGGTGCGGTCCGCGACCGGCCCGGTGCCGTCCGAGGTGCGGTCCAGATTGGCGTCGTGCACCAGCACAGCGTGCTGGTCCCGGGTGAGGTGGATGTCGCACTCCACCCCGTCGGCGCCGTCGGCGATGGCCTGCAGGTAGGCGGCCCGGGTGTGCTCGGCGAAGGCCGCACTGGAACCGCGGTGGGCGTAGACCAGCGGACGGGCTGTGGTGGACTCGTCAGTCGTCATGCTGCCACGTTAGCCGACGGCGGCTGCCAAACCGGGGCTAGGCTGGGCACATGCAGGTGAATACTGAGCCCAGTACCCGTTCGGAAGGCCCCGGCGGCGCCGGCGCTGCCGCTCCCGGCGGTCCCGACCGCCGCCACACCGTGTCCGCCGGCGACGCCGAAAAGGCCGCCGCGCTGCGGAAAATGAAGCTCCTGGCGCTCTCGCTGCTGATCCTGATGGCCGTCATCTTTGTAGTCGCCTTCGCCTTGCAGAAGCAGTATCCCTGGCTGGAGTACGTCCGGGCCGCGGCCGAGGGCGGTATGGTCGGCGCCCTCGCCGACTGGTT
Organism: Pseudarthrobacter sp. HLT1-3; assembly: GCF_059383535.1. Classification (NCBI taxonomy): domain Bacteria; kingdom Bacillati; phylum Actinomycetota; class Actinomycetes; order Micrococcales; family Micrococcaceae; genus Pseudarthrobacter; species Pseudarthrobacter sp. HLT1-3. The sequence goes on from NZ_JBWZCJ010000005.1 coordinate 160,921, forward strand.
CGCCGTGACGGCCCTGTTCAAGTACCCGATGGGCCTCAAGATCCCGCACACCGCCATCATTCCGCAGCGTAAGGACCAGATCGGCGCCTCGCTGGGCGAATTCGTGGAAACCAATTTCCTCTCCGAGCAGGTGGTCCAGGAAAAACTGGCCACCGTTGACATCGCCCGCAAGGCCGGCGCCTGGCTCTCCGGACCCGGCGGCGCCGAACGCGTGGCCAGGGAGGGCGCCGCCGTGCTCCGCGGCGCCTTCACCGTACTCAACGACGACGACGTGCAGGCCGTGATCGAGGGCATGGTCCGCCGGCACCTGATCGCCCCGCCATGGGGTCCGCCGGTGGGACGGGTCGCCCAGCGCATCTTCGAGGACGGCCACCACCACGCGCTGGTGGACGTGCTCGTGGACCGCACCGTGGACTGGGTCCGGGACAACCAGGACACGGTCAACCGGCTGGTCACCGACCGTTCCCCGACCTGGGTGCCGTCGTTCGTGGACGGGCTGGTCGGCGACAAGGTCTACGTGGAGATCCTCAAGTTCACCCGCGCCGTGCAGTCCGATCCGCAGCACCAGGTCCGCCGCTCGATCGACAAATACCTCAAGGACCTCGCGCAGGACCTCCAGCACGATCCGGTGATGATCGCCCGGGCGGAAGGCATCAAGGCCCAGGTCCTCGGCGATCCCGAGATCCGGGAACTTGCCTCCCGCACCTGGGGCACGATCAAGGCCGCGCTGCTGTCCGCCGTCGACGACCCGCACAGCGAACTGACCGTCCGGTTTAAAGCCGCCGTCCATGACTTCGGCACCCGGCTGGTGGTGGATCCCGAGCTGGCCGGCAAGGTGAACAAGTGGATCGGCGACGCCGCCGGATACCTCGTGAAGACGTACCGCTCGGACATCGCCGGGGTCATCACCGATACCGTGGCCCGCTGGGACGCCGAGGAAACCTCGCAGAAGATCGAGCTCCAGATCGGCAAGGACCTGCAGTTCATCCGGATTAACGGCACTGTGGTGGGGGCCCTGGCCGGGCTGGCGATCTTTGCCCTGGCGCATCTGGCCTTCGGCTGACGTGCCCACGGTCCGCGGCTCCGGCTAGGCGGCCGCGACCTTTGCCTTCGCCCGGCCCGGCAGGGCAAAAACGGTGAAGGCCAGCGCGCCCAGCGCCGTCACCACGAGCAGCAGCAGTCCGATCGAGTAGCTGCGCGTCGCGGCGTCATACGTCGCTCCCATCACCAGCGGCGGGAAGTACCCGCCCAGGCCCCCGGCGGCGCTCACCACGCCGCTGATGCTGCCGACTTTCCCGGCCGGGGCGAGTACCCCGACCCAGGCGAACACGCCGCCCGTGCCGAGGCCCAGCGCCGCCGCCATGGCGACGAATGTCAGGCCGGCGGGGACCTCGCCGTCGGGCTGCAGGTTCACCACCCACGCGAGGACCGCAACGCCCGTCAGTGAAACGACCACCACGGGCTTGGGCCCGATCTTGTCTGCGAGCATGCCGCCGACCGGCCGGGCCAGCACGGCCGCGAGCGCGAAGCCGGCGGTGCGGGCCCCGGCGCCGCTGGGGTCGAAGCTGTAGACGTCGCGGAGGTAGGTGGGCAGGTAGGTCGCGAAGGAAACGAACCCGCCAAAGACCACCGCGTAAAGGAAACACATCTTCCAGGTGACCGGCGTCTTTGCGGCGTCCAGCAACTTGGGCAGGACGGGGAGGGTGCTGCGGGTCCAGCCCGGGGCTTCCTTCATCCGGAACCAGACGAGTGCCGCCATCACGGCAAGGATCGCGGCGATCAGCAGGTGCGTTGGGAAATAGCCGATGCCGGCGACCAGCCGCGGGTTCAGGAAGGCGGCCAGCGCCGTGCCGCCCATCCCGGCGCCGAAGACGCCGGTCGCGAAGCCGCGCCGGGACGGTTCGTACCAGGCGCTGACAAAGGGAATCCCGACGGCGAAGACCGTTCCGGCGACGCCAAGGAGGAGGCCGGCGCCGAGGACCAGGGCGAAGGAACTGAGGAGCCCGCCGAGCGACACAAGCAGAATCGGCAGGATGGAGGCGAGCAGCACGAACGTGAACATCACGCGGCCGCCGTACCGGTCCGTCAGGGTGCCGACAACGATCCGGCCCAGCGAGCCCACGAACACCGGCATAGCCACGAGCACGCCGGTGGCGGCCGGGTTCAGCTGCAGGTTCTGCGTATAGAAGGCGCCGAGGGTGGCCACGGAATTCCAGGCCCAGAACCCGACCACCGAAGCCGAGGTGGCGAGCACCAGGTTGAGCGTCCGCCCGGCGGGGACGGCCGAGGGATTGGGCGCGGATCCGGCCACTGGGTTTCCTCTCAGTCAGGTCAGTTTTTGGGTCAGTTTTCCGTCGATTTCTGTTCGGTTCAACGGTTCCGGGTGTCGCGGTCGCGGGTTCCAACCGCGGACCAGCCGCGGCGGGCGGCGACGTTGGAGGCACGCCCCGCGGGTGTGCCTGCCTTGCCGCCGCTCCGGTCCCGGTCCCTGTCACGCGAGCGGTAGACGATGTAGGGGCGGAACAGATAGTGGAACGGCGCGGTGAAGGCATGGACCAGCCGGGTGAAGGGCCAGATCACAAAGAGCGCCATGCCCACCAGGGTGTGCAGATGGAAGGAGAACGGCGCGGCCGCCATGGCCCCAAGGTCCGGCTGGAAGACGAACAGCGAGCGGAACCACGGGGCCACCGTTTCACGGTAGTTGTGCCCGTGTTCGCCCTCGAAGACACTGGCCAGGGTGGTCCACAGGCCGAACACGATGGCCGCGGTCAGCACCACGTACATCATCTTGTCGTTCCTAGTGGTGGCCATAAAAACCGGCCCGGTGGTGCGGCGGCGGTAGATCAGCAGGAGGATCCCGCCCAGGGTCCCCACCCCCGCGATCCCGCCCACGAACAGGGCGTTGAAGTGGTAGAAGTCCTGGCTCATCCCCACCGCCTGGGTCCAGGCCATCGGGATGACCAGGCCGAAGAAGTGGCCCGCGATCACGGCGAGCAGGCCAAAGTGGAACAGCGGCGAGGCGATCCGCAGCAGCCGGGATTCGTACAGCTGGGAGGATCTGGTGGTCCAGCCGAACTGGTCGTATTTGTAGCGCCAGACCAGCCCGCCCACCAGCACCACGACCATCACGTACGGCAGGACGCCCCAGAGCACAATGTCCAAGGCGGAGAGTTCGACGGCGGATCCGGGCTCAACGTCGGATGCGAGCATTCTCAGGCCCCCTTCACGGGCAGCAGGCGGGGATCGTACGGGTCCAGGCCCACCGCTTCGGTGGGCGGACCGTAGCCGGCCATCCGCATCACGGACTGCTCGTCCGCCGGCGATTTCCCGGGCAGCGTGGTGCAGATGGCCTGCAGGATCCTGGCGTGCGGCAGTTCGTCCCGCAGCAGCCCGAAACGGAGCATCTCCAGGCTGGCCCGGAAACTCGTCAGCAACTCCCGGCCGGCGGCGAGGTCCACCCGGGCGGCGTATTCCAGCACCATCGGCAGGTAGTCGGGCAGCTCCCCGTGGGTGTCGACCAGGATGTCGCTTTGCCGGTAGGTCTTTTTGAAGTTTCCGAGAACCTCGCCGCGGCGCCGGGTGTCCCCGTCCGTCCAGTAGGACAGGTGCAGGGCGTGGCGCTTGCCGAGGTCGAACTCACGCACGTAGTGGGCCTGGCTCTGCATCGGCGGCGAGGATTCCAGCGAATCGAGTACCTCCTCGAAGTCCGCGGCGGCGCCGGGGAACTCGCCCAGCGCGGCCCGCATCAGCGGCACCTTGCCGATCAGGTCCTCGTCCGGGTAGGACAGGCACCAGGCCGCTGCGAGGTAGACGACCTGCTGGCGCCGGCTCACGGCTGTTCCCCTTGCGGCAGGTTCGGTTTGTCCGGGATCGACGCTTTTTCCGGAAAGAGCCCGGAGGGAGCCCCCGTGCCGTCCCAGTTCAGCAGGTTCACCCGGCCGCGGAGGGTGGTTCCGCCGGGCGCCTCGCTGGAGGTCTGCCGGTCCCGCAGGGCGTTGAAGGTCTCCACGGCCACCGGGACGGGCCTGCCGCTGGCCTCGCCGAACGGGGAGGAATCCTGCATGCCCGGGCCGCCCTCGAAGTCCAGCGAGCAGCCCATCTCCTCCAGGTCATGCGCCTGCTCCACGTGCGCCTTCGGGATCACGTAGCGCTCCTCGTACTTAGCGATCGCCATCAGCCGGTACATCTCGTACATGGTCTGCCCGTCCATGCCCACGGCCTCGGGGATGGAGTCGTCCGGGTCGTTGCCCAGGCTGATGCCGCGCATGTAGGAGCGCATCGCCGCGAGTTTCTTCAGGACCGCGGTGACCCGGTCCGCGTCACCGGCGGTGAAGAGTTCGGCGAGGTATTCCACCGGGATCCGCAGCGCGTCGATGGCGCCAAAGAGGTTGCCGGCGTCCTCGCCGTCGTGGCCCTGGTCGCGGAGCAGGTCCACCACCGGGGATAGCGGCGGCACGTACCAGACCATCGGCATGGTCCGGTATTCGGGGTGCAACGGCAGCGCCACCTTGTAGACCTTGGCGAGGGCGTAGACCGGCGAGCGCACGGCGGCGTCGATCCAGTCCTCCGGAATGCCCTGGGCACGGGCTTCAGCCTGGACAGCGGGGTCATTCGGGTCCAGCAGCACGTCCATCTGGGCGTCGTAGAGTTCCTGCGGGTCCGTGACGGCGGCCGCCGCGGTGACGGCGTCGGCGTCGTACAGGAACAGCCCCAGGTACCGCAGCCGGCCCACGCAGGTTTCCGAGCAGACCGTCGGCAGTCCCACTTCGACCCGTGGGTAGCAGAAGGTGCACTTCTCGGCCTTCCCGGTCTTGTGGTTGAAGTAGATCTTCTTGTACGGGCAGCCGGTGACGCACTGCCGCCAGCCGCGGCACTTGTCCTGGTCCACCAGCACAATCCCGTCCTCCACCCGTTTGTAGATTGCGCCGGAGGGGCAGGAGGCCATGCAGGACGGGTTCAGGCAGTGCTCGCAGATCCGCGGCAGGTAGAACATGAACGTCTGCTCGTACGCGAACTTGATCTTGTCCTCGGATTCGCGGCGGACCTTCTCCACGATCGGGTCCAGGTGGCCGTACTCGGTGGAGCCGCCCAGGTCATCGTCCCAGTTCGCGGACCAGGTGATTTTGGTGTCCTCCCCGGTGATCAGGGACTTGGGCCGCGCCACCGGGAAATCGTCGCCCAGCGGGGCATCGATGAGCGTTTTGTAGTCGTAGGTCCACGGCTCGTAGTAGTCCTTGAGCTCGGGCTGGACGGGGCTGGCGAAGATCCCGAAGAGCTTCTTCACCCGGCCGCCGGCCTTGAGGACCAGCTTGCCGCGTTTGTTCAGCACCCAGCCGCCCTGCCACTTGTCCTGGTCCTCGTAGCGGCGCGGATACCCCTGCCCGGGGCGGGTTTCGACGTTGTTGAACCAGACGTACTCGGTGCCGGCACGGTTGGTCCAGGCCTGCTTGCAGGTCACGGAGCAGGTGTGGCAGCCGATGCATTTGTCCAGGTTCATGACCATGCCCATTTGAGCCATAACACGCATCAGTACTGCACCTCCTGGGAACGACGGCGGACGGTGGCAACCATGTCGCGCTGGTTTCCGGTTGGGCCAAGGTAGTTAAACGCGTAGGCCAGCTGGGCGTAGCCGCCGATCAGGTGCGAAGGTTTGACCAGCAGCCGGGTCACGGAGTTGTGGATGCCGCCGCGCCGTCCGGTCGCCTCCGACTTCGGCACGTCGATGGTGCGTTCCTGCGCGTGGTGGACGTAGACGACGCCGGCCGGCATCCGGTGGCTGACGATCGCCCGGGCCACCAGGACGCCGTTGATGTTCAGGCACTCCACCCAGTCGTTGTCCCTGACCTGGATGGATTCCGCGTCGGCGGGGCTCATCCAGACCGTCGGCCCGCCCCGGGAGAGCGAGAGCATCAGCAGGTTGTCCTGGTATTCGGAGTGGATGGACCATTTGGAGTGCGGCGTCAGGTACCGGACCACCACCTCCAGCTGCCCGTCCCCGCCGAGTTTGGGCTCGCCGAAGAGCCGGTGCATGTCCAGCGGCGGCCGGTAGATCGGCAGCGCCTCGCCGATGTCGATCATCCAGTCATGGTCGAGGAAGAAGTGCATCCGTCCGGTCAGGGTGTGGAAGGGCTTGAGCCGCTCCACGTTGATGGTGAACGGGGCGTAGCGCCGGCCGCCCGTTTCGGAGCCGGACCATTCCGGCGAGGTGATCACCGGAACCGGCCCGGCCTGGGTCTGCGCGAACGTGATGAACTTTTCCTCCGACCCTTCGGAGAGGTCCGCCAGTTTCCGGCCGGTGCGGATTTCCAGGTCCTTGAAGCCCTGGACGGACAGGGCGCCGTTGGTGGTGCCGGAGAACGCCAGGATCGCCTCCGCCATTTTCGCGTCGGTGTCGATCGCGGGCCGGCCGTCCGCGGCGCCGCCGAGCATCACCCCGTTGGAACGGCTGAGCCTCTCCAGCGGGCCGGCGAGTTTGTAGGTGACATTCTTGACCGTGAAGCCCAGCTTGTCGGCCAGCGGCCCGACGGCGGCCAGCTTGTCCGCGATGGCGGTGTAGTCCCGCTCCACCACGGAAAAAATGGGCATGTTCTGCCCCGGGACCGCGGGGATGGACGTGTCCCGCCAGTCCCGGACGACCCCGCCGGGCTGGGCGAGCTGGCCGGGGGTGTCGTGCTGCAGCGGCACGCTCACGAGGTCCCGGCGCACGCCCAGGTGGGTCCTGGCCTGCCGGGAGAACTCCTGGGCCAGCAGGTGGAACAGGTCGAAATCCGTTTTGGTCTCCCACGGCGGGTCGATCGCCGGGGTGAAGGCGTGCACAAACGGGTGCATGTCGGTGGAGGACAGGTCATGCTTTTCGTACCAGGTGGCGGCCGGGAACACGACGTCGGAGAGCAGGGTGGTCGAGGTCATCCGGAAGTCCGCGGAGACCAGCAGGTCCAGTTTTCCCTCCGGCGCCTGCTCATGCCATTTCACGTCCGTGGGCCTGAGGCCTTCGGCGTGGTCCTTGCCCAGGACGTTGTTGTGCGTGCCGAGCAGGTTCCGGAGGAAGTACTCGTTGCCCTTGGCGGAGGAGCCGAACAGGTTGGAGCGCCACAGCACGAGCGTCCGCGGCCAGTTCTCCGGGGCGTCCACGTCCTCGATGGCCGGGTTCAGGGTGCGGTTCTTGAGCGCGGCCGCGATGTATGCGGGGGTGTCCGCTGCGGTGCCGGCGGCGACGGCGGCCTCCGCCTCGTCCGCGAGGTCCAGCGGGTTGCGGTCGAACTGCGGGTAGAACGGCATCCAGCCGAGCCGGGCGGACTGGGCCAGCGCGTCCGCGGTGTGCATGCCGTCCAGCGCCCCGGTGGACAGCGGTGATTTCAGCGCGTCCGCGGAGTAGCCGTCCTGCCGCCACTGGTCAGTGTGCATGTACCAGTAGCCGGTGCCGATCATGGTCCGCGGCGGCCGTGACCAGTCCAGGGCGTTGGCCATCGACAGCCAGCCGGTTACCGGCCTGGTCTTTTCCTGTCCCACATAATGGGCCCAGCCGCCGCCGTTGCGGCCCATGCAGCCGGTCAGCATCACGAGGGCCAGCACGGCCCGGTAGGTGGTGTCGCCGTGGAACCACTGGCAGATCCCGGCGCCCATGATGATCATGGAGCGGCCCTTGGACTGCTCGGCGTTCCGGGCGAACTCCCGGGCCACCCGGATGCAGGCCTGGGCCGGGACGGACGTAATCTCCTCCTGCCAGGCCGGTGTGTAGGGCGTCGCGGCATCCTCATAACCGGCCGCCCAGTCACCCGGGAGCCCTTCACGGCCCACCCCGTACTGGGCCAGCATCAGGTCGAACACGGTCGTGACCAGCTGGCCCTCGACCTCGAGAACGGGCACCCCGCGGCGGAGCACGCTGCCGGTGCCGTCGGCCTGCTCGAAGCAGGGCAGCAGGATCTCGGCGCTCTCCCCGGAGACCTCGCGCAGCGACAGCGCCGGTTTGATCCCCTCGAGGTCCAGGTTCCATTTGCCCTCGCCGCTGCCGGAGTAGCGGAACCCCATCGAGCCGTTGGGGACGGCCGGGCGGCCGGACTTCTTGTCGAACAGCACGGTGCGGAACGCCGCGTCCTCGGCCAGGGATTCGGCCGGTATGTCCTTGGCGGTGAGGAATTTCGACGGTGTGAGGGTGCCGTCGTCGCGCCGTTCCAGCCGGACCAGGAACGGCAGGTCGGTGTACTGCCGGACATAATCGGAGAAGAACGGAACCTCACGCTCGACGAAGAATTCCTTGAGCATCACATGCCCCATCGCCATGGCCAGAGCGGCGTCAGTGCCGGCCTGGGCGGGAAGCCACTCGTCGGCGAACTTCGTGTTGTCCGCGTAGTCGGGGCTGACCGTGACGACTTTGGTGCCGCGGTACCGCACTTCGGCCATCCAGTGCGCGTCCGGGGTCCGGGTGACGGGGACGTTGGAGCCCCACATCATCAGGTAGCCCGCGTCCCACCAGTCACCGGATTCGGGCACATCGGTCTGGTCCCCGAAGACCTGCGGGCTGGCCACGGGCAGGTCCGCGTACCAGTCGTAGAACGACGTCATCACCCCGCCGATCAGCTGGATGAAGCGGGTTCCGACCGCGTGCGAGACCATGGACATCGCGGGGATGGGCGAGAAGCCGGCGCAGCGGTCGGGCCCGTAGGTCTTAATGGTGTTCACGTGCGCGGCGGCCGCGATTTCGATCGCTTCCTGCCAGGAGACGCGGACCAGGCCGCCCTTGCCGCGGGCCTGTTGGTAGCGGCGGCGCCGTTCGGGGTCGCCGACGACGTCGGCAAAGGCCAGCACCGGGTCGCCGAGCCGGGCTTTCGCTTCCCGGTACATCTCCACCAGGACGCCCCGGGCGTAGGGGAACCGGACGCGGGTGGGCGAGTAGGTGTACCAGGAGAACGCGGCCCCGCGGGGGCAGCCACGCGGCTCGTATTCCGGGCTGTCGGGTCCGACGGAGGGGTAGTCGGTCTGCTGGGATTCCCAGGTGATGATGCCGTCCTTGACGTACACCTTCCAGGAACACGAGCCGGTGCAGTTCACCCCGTGGGTGGAGCGGACCACTTTGTCGTGGCTCCACCGGTCCCGGTAGAAGATGTCGCCCTTGCGGCCGCCTTCCCGGAACACCGCCCTGCCGTCGTCGGTTTGGTCCCATTTCGTGAAGAAACGGCCCAGCTTCAACATTGCGTCCGAGGCGGGTCCGTCTAACCCCGCGGAGCCTCCGGCAGTCATGCCCTCAAGCTATGAGCCCTACCTCCGCCCCGATAGGGCCTTACGGCACTGGCCAGAAGCGGGCGGGCGGTGGGGCGCCCGCCGTCGGCAACGCCGGATCAGGCGAAGCTCTCCAGCTCCACGCCGGCATTTTCCAGGGCGGCGCGGATCGCTGTGGCGGTGGCAAGCGAACCGGGGGTGTCGCCGTGGATGCACAGCGAGTCCGGTTCGATCCGGAGCACGGTGCCGTCCACGGCCTCGACTTCGCCCTTGGTCACGAGGCGCACGGCCCGTTCGGCGATCCGGTCGGCGTCGTGCAGCTGGGCCCCGTCCTGCGAGCGCGGCACGAGGGTGCCGTCGGGCAGGTAGGCGCGGTCGGCGAAGGCCTCGGCGAAGACCGGGTGGCCGGCTTCCCCGGCGATGCCGAGCAGCGCCGAGCCCGGGAATCCGAGGACGGGCAGGCCCGGATCGTAGGCCTGGATGGCGGCGACGACGGCGGAGGCCTGCTCGGCGTCGCGCACGGTCCGGTCATAGAGCGCGCCGTGCAGCTTGATGTAGTCCACCGAGGCTCCGACGGCGTGCGCCACGCCGTCGAGGGCGCCGAGCTGGTACAGCACGGCGCCGAAGAGGTCATCGAAGGTGATGTCCATTGCCCGCAGCCCGAAGCCGGCGAGGTCCGGGTAGCCGAGGTGGGCGCCGACCCGGACGTCGAGCTCGTAGGCTGCCCGGCAGGTGTCCAGCATGGTCACGGGGTCCCCGGCGTGCAGCCCGCAGGCGACGCTGGCGCTGGTGACCAGCGGGAACATCGCGGCGTCGTCGCCCATGGTCCAGGTCCCGAAGGACTCCCCCAGGTCAGCGTTCAGATCCAAAAGTTGCCGCCTTCCTTGGCCGGATTGTCCTTATTGTCCGGGTTGCCCGGGTTGCCCGGGTTGTCCTTGGTGGCCGGGCTGGTTGTGTTATCCCTGTTGTCCCGGACGTTTGTGTCGGCCTGGCCCTGGACCGCCGCCGGGGCACCGGCATTCGTCAGGTCCGCCAGTTCCCCGGGAATGGTGAGCGGCATCGGACCGAAGGCTTCCTTGGCGTTCGCGATCACGGCGCGGCCCATCATCCGGTTGCCCACGCCGCCGACCACGGCGCCGATGCCAAACGGCAACGCCCGTCCCAGCAGGGCGGTGCCCTGTTTCTTGAGCAGGGTCCGCAGGAACATCGTCTGGATCCGTTCCCGCACCGAACCGAAGCCGGCCAGCGGCGCACGGCGGGCGAACACGGAACCCCAGGCCTGGGTGGGGCCCTTGCCCTGCCCCGCGGCCTGTCCGCTCAGGGAGCTCAACAGTGCCGTACCTTCCTCGCCCAGCATGATTGCCATGACCAGGGTGCTGGCCCGCTCGGGGTCAACCATGCGTACGCCGTGCAGCTCCGCGAGGGACGTGGAGAACAGTGCGGTGGCTTCGAGGAAGCCGACGGTGGCGGCAGCCGAAAGTCCCAGCGCGGCAACGGTCCCGACGCCGGGGATCACCGCGGCTCCGCCCACGAGCGCGCCGCCGCCGGTGACGGCGAGGAGATAGTCCCGTTCCAGCGTGGCGGCAAGCTGCGCCGCCGTGGCCCGGGGATGCTTCCGCTGGAGCCTGCGGAGGTTGGCCAGCACCAGCGGGCGCTGGACTTCAACGGCGCGCAGGAGCACGTTGTGGACGCCCGGCTTGGGCTTGCCCTCGGCGTCGAACATCACGTTGTGTGCGGACTTCTGGGCAATTTTCATTGCCGGGTTGCTTCGCTTGGCCATCATCGCCTCTCGTCGGAACCGGAACTGCTGCAGTTGCAGGCCTTAACACTAGGCCACGGCCGCCCCGACGCCCCCGTCCCCGCCGACGTGGGATTTCGCGCCCGTGCCCGGGCCGGGATCGGACCCCTAAACTGGAGCCATGCGCTCACTGAGGGCCCTCCGTCCGTTCGTGCACCGGGAATACCGCGTGCTGATCGCCGCCCTTGCCATCTCCATTTTCGGCTCCGGAATGTGGGCCGTGGCGATGGTCTACGAGGTCATCCATCTGGGCGGCGGCCCCCTGGAGCTGTCCCTGGTGGCGGCGGCGGGCAGCGTCGGGCTCGTCGCGTTTGTGCTCGCGGGCGGCATCGCAGCGGACCGGTTCCCGCAGCGGCTCCTGATCATCGCGGTGGAGGGTGCCAACCTTGCCGTCATCGCCAGCATCAGCGGGCTGGCCCTGCTGGGCTGGCTGCAGCTCTGGCACCTCGCGCTCGGCGGCTTTGTGCTGGGCGTCGGGGCCGCGTTCTTTTTCCCCGCCTACTCCGCCATCCTTCCCCGGATCCTACCGCCGGAGGACCTGCTCGCGGCCAACGGCATGGAGGGGACGGTGCGGCCCATGCTCCAGCAGGCCGCCGGTCCTGCCGTCGCGGGCATCCTGGTCGCCGCATTGTCCCCGGCGCACGCCTTGACCGGGGTGGCGGCGTGCCACCTGCTGGCTTTTTCCATCCTCAACCTGCTCCATCGCCAGCCCGGGCCGGACGGCGGCGCCGGTTCCCGGCCCGGCGAATCCGCCAGGACATCAGTGCTGCACGACCTCCGCGAGGGGGTCAGCTACACGGTCCGCACACCCTGGCTGCTGTGGACCCTGCTGTGGGCCTGCATCTCCGTACTGTTCCTGATCGGCCCCATCGAGGTACTCCTGCCCTTCGTGGTCCGCGACCAGCTCGGCGGCGACTCGAGCATGTTTGGCTTCCTGCTCGCGATCGCCGGCGTCGGCGGCGCTGCAGCCTCGCTGGCCACGGCCTCGTTCCCGCTCCCCCGCCGCTACCTCACCGTGATGATGGTGTGCTGGGGCGCGGGCAGCCTGCCGCTCGCCGCCGTCGGCTTTATGGACAACTTCTGGGCGGTGGCCGCGGCCCTGTTCATCTTCGGTGCCACCGGCGGCGTCGGCATGGTTATCTGGGGCACCCTCCTGCAGCGCCGGGTGCCGCCGCACCTGCTGGGCCGAGTTTCGAGCCTGGATTTCTTCGTCTCGCTGGCCCTGATGCCGGTCTCCATGGCACTGGCCGGGCCCGCCGCCGTCGTGCTGCCGGTGTGGCTGATCTTCCTGGTCGCCGGTACCGTGTGCCCGGTGATGGCGGTCGTGGCGATGGTCGTCGCACGGATGCCGGTAGACGAGCTGACCCATCCGCTGGACGACGGCCGGGAGAACCTGGGCGCGGGCGGGCGCCCCGGCGGCAAGGGCTCCGCCGAACGTTCCGGCGACCGCCGAGCGGGCAGTTGAGAGCGTTGCAACGACCATATGACTTTGCCGCCGTCCACTCGCCCTGATCTGCCCACGCGCCGAAGCCACCCACAGTCCCAGCCCAGCCGCAGGCACCGCGGGGTCATCTGGCGCCCCTGGGCGCTACCTGACCCCGCGTTGCTTTGGCGGGGCTTAGACCGCGGCGCGCACGATCGGGATGGACGCCGTCGGCAGTCCGCTCGGGAAGATCGTCGGCTCCGGTGTCGCGACCGGCGCCAGCTGGACCCGCACCGTATCGCCGTCGATGGTGAGCTGCTCGCCGCGCACATCGACCAGCAGCGGCGCGCCCTCGCGCACGGTCAGGCTGATGGCGCCCTGTTCCAGTTCGACCCGCAGCAGCCGGCCGTGGATTTTCAGGTGGAAGGACAACCCCTCCCATTCGGCGGGCAGCCGCGGGTCGAAGTAGGGCAGCGCGCCCTGGTCGCGCAGTCCCGCGAAGCCGCTGACCAGCGAACTCCAGACGCCGCCGGTGGAGGCGATGTGCACGCCGTCGATCGTGTTGCCGTGCGTGTCGTCCAGGTCGATGAACAGGGCGTGGATGAAGTGGTCCAGCGCAGCCTTGCCGTAGCCGACCTCGGCCGCCATGATCCCCTGCACGCACGCGGACAGGGTGGAGTCGCCGGTGGTGATCGGATCGTAGAAGTCGAAGGCGCGGCGCTTCTCCTCGGCGGTGAAGTCCTGCCACTGCAGGAACATGGCCAGCACGCTGTCCGCCTGCTTGAGGACCTGGTGGCGGTAGATCACCAGCGGGTGGAAGTGCAGCAGCAGCGGATACTTCGAACGCGGCGTGCTCCAGTCCCACGGCTCCAGCGTCATGAAGTCATTGTCCTGCGAGTGCACCTGGAGGTCCTCGTCGTAGGGCAGCTGCATGCGGTTGGCGGCCTGCTCCCAGATCTGGCGTTCGGCGTCGTCGATATCCGCTTGGTCCAGGGCCGCCGCCGCGCGCAGGTTAAACCGCGCCATCACATTGGTGTACAGATTGTCGTTGACGACGGCGGTGTACTCGTCCGGGCCGGTGACGCCGTGGATGTGGAAGAGCCCATCCTTGCCGAAGAAGCCCAGCGAGACCCACATCCGGGCGGTCTCGATCAGCAGGTCGGCGCCGAGGGTTGCCTGGAACGCCCGGTCGCCGGTGGCCCAGATGTAGCGGTTGGTCGCGAACGCGATCGCGGCGGCGATGTGGAACTGTGCCGTGCCGGCGGCGTAGTAGGCGCTGGCCTCGAGCCCGTTGATGGTGCGCCACGGGAACAGGGCGCCGTCGACGCTGAGCTCCTCGGCGCGGATCTTGGCCTCGGGCAGCATCTCGTGGCGGAATTCGAGGACCTGGCGGGCGTTGCCCGGGTTGGTGTACGTCAGGTACGGCATCAGGTACACCTCCTGGTCCCAGAAGTAGTGCCCGTCGTAGCCGGATCCGCTGACACCCTTGGCCGGGATGCCAGCGACGTCGGCGCAGGCCGTGGCCTGGGCCAGCTGGAAGAGGTTCCAGCGGACGGCCTGCTGGAGTTCGGTCTGGCCGGGCAGGACGATGTCACTGGTGGTCCAATAGTTCCGGTAGTGCGTGGCGCTCTCCGCGAAGATATCCGCTAGCGGCCTGAGGGCTGCCTCCGCGTCGTCGGCGAGGTCCTCGGAGGCCTGCCCGACGGCGTAGCTGACGCTCTTCTCGAGCAGGAACGGTTCGTCGGCCCCGACGGCCAGGACGTAGCGGACGCTGCTCTCGTCCTCATGCACGTGGGTGTCGAAGGGCTGCACGTCGGCGTTCGTCCAGTGGTCCACGGCAAGCCCGATGCGCTGCTTGGATTCGGCGGTCTGCCAGGAAAGGCGCAGCGAGCCGTCGCCGCCGTCGAGCCGCAGCGGAAGCAGCACCCGGCCGGCGTGCCGGCCCGCACGGCGCGGGTCGTGGGCCGAGTGGTCGTCGACCGGCTGGTCCTGGCGGTTGATCACCCAGGAGGTCACGTCCGCCGAAATGTCCCGGTCGGGGGCGAGTTCCAGCGAAATGCCGAGCGCCCCGCGGGACTGGTAGCCGACGGCACGGCGTTCGGTGGTGGTCACGGTGGCCCCGGAGCGGCACAGCCACGTGATCCTGCACTCGTAAACGCCGGTGGCGAAGTCGACCCTGCGCCGGTAATCCAGCACATGGGATTCGTCCAGGCTCAGGGTTTCGCCGTCGATGATCACGGTGAAGTTGTTGGCGTCCGGGATGTAGAGAATGCGCTGGCCGGTACGGGCGAAGCCGTAGGCGTTCTCCGCATGTTTGATGTCCCAGGTCTCGTGGAAGCCGTTGATGAAGCTGCCCGGCAGGTCGGCGTCGGCGGTGGCCCAGTGGGCGCCGCGGATGCCGAGGTGGCCGTTGCCGAGGCTGAAGAGTGTCTCCAGTATGCCCGCGCTCCCGGGGAGGTGGACGGTTTCCACCAGCTGCCAGGGGTCGTTGGGGAACCGAGCGCGGTCCGAGGTGATGAGAGCCATGGTGGTTTCCTTGAGGCGGTGAAGTCGAGCGGCGAAAGTGGTGCGTGAAATTCGTGCGGGCCGTGCAGGGCGGAAGGGGCGGGGGCGGAAGCCTTGGCTAAAGGAGCTCTTGAAGGTCGTTTACCACCAGCGTGGCGCCTGCGTCCAGTAGCGTTTGCCGGCCGGCTCCGCGGTCGACGCCGATCACCGAATGGAAGTTCCCGGCGCGCCCGGCCTGGACCCCGGAGACTGCGTCCTCGACGACGACGCAGTCCTCGCTGGGCACGCCCAGCAGCCGGGCGGCGTACTGGTAGGTCGCCGGGCTGGGCTTGCCGGGCAGTCCCTCGGCCACGGCGACGACGCCGTCGACCACCACCGGGAAGTAGTCGGAGAGTCCTGCGGCCTTGAGCACTGCCGGGGCGTTGCGGGAGGAGGAGACGACGGCGACCTTCAGTCCGCGGGCCAGCGCGGCGTCGACGAACCGAACGGAACCCTCGAAGGGTTTCACGCCGCCGGCCTCGACGATGTCATTGAAGACCTTGTTCTTGCGGTTGCCCAGACCGTGGACCGTGTTGTGCGCCGGGTCGTCATCCAGCGGCCCTTCCGGCAGGACGACGTTGCGGGAGGCCAGGAAGTCGCGGACGCCGTCGAAGCGCGGCTTGCCGTCAATGTGGTCGAAGTAGTCGCTTTCGCGGTAGCTGGGGGCGCCGGGCACGGTCGTGAGGAAGCCGTCGAAGAGTTCCTGCCAGGCGCGTTCGTGCACGACCGCGGTGGGGGTCAGGACGCCGTCGAGGTCGAAGAGGATCGCGGCGGCACCGGTCCAGCCGGACAGGGTGGTGTTTGAAGGCTCAGTCATGGATCGGTTGTCCTTTCAGACGCGGTACGTAGGGCGTGGGCGGCACGACGGCGGGCCATAAGTTGTGCGCACGGCAGCAGTGGCGCAGTGCGGGCGGGGGCGCCCCGGAGCGTTCCGCGGGCGGACCGCGGGCCTTGGCACCGGGCGGGCGCGCCTGTTCAGGGCGGCAGGAGGCCCGGCAAGTACCGGAGTGCTGTGCAGATGGTGCGGATGGAGGGTGCGGCGGCGTCCTGGACGGTGACGGGTGGCCTCTTGGCCTGCGGCACGGGGCTCAGCCTTTCTTCCCCCTGAAGTAGCGGCCGTGAAGACGGCCAACGTTAAGTATAAAGGCTGACAAAATTAACGCGCAAATGGACGAACAGGGTATGGAGCTTTGGCCCGGCAGCGCCGGCGCGCCCTGGTCAAGAACGGAGCCGGATCAGCTGCCCGGGCGCAGTACGTAATGACGCAGGAAGGCGCTGACGTCCACGAGTTCCGCCGCCGAGATCGCGTGGCCCATTCCGGGGTAGGTCCGCGCGGTCAACTGGGTGTGCTCGTGGAGCCATTCCTCGGTGTGCTCGGTGGCGGCCTCATTGATCACCAGGTCGTCCCGGTCCCGGCCCCAGAAGAAGGGCGGGCGGGAGTCGAACGATTCGCTCATCGCCAGGAGTTCGTTTTCCAGGACAAAACCTGACAGCCCGACGACGGCCTGGAACTGCGCCGGGCGCAGCCGCAGCAGGGTGGTGGCCATCGCCATGCCCTGCGAGTAGCCGAACAGGGTGACGCTGCTGTGCTGCGCCTTGACCGATTCGATCCAGCTGAAGACGGCGTTGGTGGAGGAGACGACGTCGGCGAAGTCATGGGTCAGGAAGTAGTCCAGCAGGAACCAGCCGAAGCCGTCCCCGATCACCTTGGGGCCGCGCAGGGCGGCGCAGCTGAACTCGGGGGGCAGCCGGTCAAAGAGTTTTGCCATCCGGGATTCGTCCCGGCCGTAGCCGTGCATCATCACCAGCAGCGGCGTTCCGGCGCGCTCGTGTTCCGGCTTGGACCAGACGACTGTCTCCATCGGAACAGCCTAGCTTTCGGTGATCACCAGCGCCGTGCTGTGCCCTCCGAATCCGAAGGCGTTGGCGATGCCCGCCTTCGCCGGCTGCCCCTCGACGGTTCCCCGCAGCACATTGAGGTCGAT
Organism: Pseudarthrobacter sp. HLT1-3; assembly: GCF_059383535.1. Lineage (NCBI taxonomy): Bacteria > Bacillati > Actinomycetota > Actinomycetes > Micrococcales > Micrococcaceae > Pseudarthrobacter > Pseudarthrobacter sp. HLT1-3. The sequence continues at coordinate 177,887 of NZ_JBWZCJ010000005.1, forward strand.
CCCGTCATCCGGTTCGTCAAGGTTGCCGATGCCCGGGACCGCCCCGGTCTTCAGTGCCTGGATCATTACGACGGCGCCGAGCGCGCCGGCGCCGCCGAGGAGGTGGCCGGTGAGGGACTTCGTGGACGTCACCGGAACCTGGTTTCCGAGCACGGCCCTGATCGCTTCCGCTTCCAGCCGGTCACCGACCGGTGTGGAGGTCGCGTGGGCGTGGACCAGACCGATGTCACCGGCGGACAGGCCTGCCATGGCGAGCGCTTTTTGCATCACCCGGCGCTGCATGGCCGGGTCGGCAGCGACGATGTCGACGGCGTCGGAGGTCACCGCTGTCCCGGCCACAACGCCCAGGACTTCCGCGCCGCGGGCCCGGGCGTGGTCCTCGCGTTCCAGAACCAGGACCGCTGCGCCCTCGGCCAGCACGAATCCGTCCCGGTCTCGGTCAAAGGGCCGGGAGGCGGACTGCGGGTCCTCGTTGCGGGTGGACAGGGCCCGGATTTGTGCGAAACCGCTGATGATCAGGCCGTTGATGCAGGAGTCGACGCCGCCGGCGATCACAACGTCCGCCGACCCCGCCCGGATCATGTCGGCCGCCTGGGAGATGGCTTCCGCCCCGGAGGCGCAGGCGCTCACCGGTGTCCGCGCCCCGCCCTTGGCCCCGACGTCGATGGATACCCAGGCCGCGGGCGCATTGGTCATGATCCGGGTGAGGGTGTGCGGGGATACCCTGCGCGGACCGCTCGCATCCAGCGTCCGGTTCTGCGCCAGGGTGGTGTCGAGTCCGCCGTAGCCGGAGCCGATCACGACCGCCAGGCGTTCCGGGTCGGCCTCCGGACGGCCGGCCTGGGCCCACGCTTCGCGGGCTGCAATCAGGGCCAGCTGCCCGCACCGGTCCATCCTTTTGTATTCAGGGGTGGAGAGCAGGGACGCGACGTCGACGGTCACCCGGCCGGCCATGCGGACGGGGAGCTCCTGCGCCCAGTCGTCCTCAAGCGCCACGATGCCGGAGCGCCCGGCGAGCAGCGCGGCCCGCGTCTCGGCCGCGGTCCCGCCTAACGGGGTCACCGCGCCCAGTCCGGTGACAACAACTCGGGGAAAACCTTCAGACATGGGTACCGGTGTTTCTGTGAGGCCCGCCGCGGTGCCCGCGGGATCCCCGGGGAGGGGGCGAGCGGGTTCATGGCGGAGTGTGGCAGGCTGGGGGTGCGGATCGTACGGAAGCGGTCAAGCGGCAAGCATGCCCGGTTGGGACCCGGGACCCTTTAAAGGATACGGGGACGGCCGGAACCGAGCCGTTCCGTGACTCCCCCGGCTGGCCCCTAACACTTTCCAGTCATATAAGTACGCCCGGTTAGCTGTACGTACCCGGAAGGTTGGCGACGATGGACTCAATCGGCCTGGGGACTGTTAGCGGGTCAGCATGGCGATGGAGAACTTTCCAGGCTCCGTCTTCAAATCGGAATATTGTGGTTGCCCGAAGAGCTATGGGCGACGGTTCGTCGGATCCGCCGATCTTCGTCCGCGTTCGTTTGCGTTCGTTCGATCTCGACGATATAGGCCAGTTCCGTTCCGGAATCCCCCGATATTCGCTCGAAGTGGGTCGCCTCGCCTCCGCGTAAGTTGGCAATGGCCCGCTCCATTGTCTTCTCGACCCCAGTCCAGCCGCGAACAGGCGGCCCGAGCGGATTGGCCAGCGTGACGTCATCCCGCCTGGAATACAACTCTTTCATCGGAGCGGGATTGCCCTTGACGACGGCGTCGAGCGCTCCATGGTACTTCTCCACGAACAGATCGAAAGCTTCTGACATCGGGTCCTCCGGGCTCCGCTGCGAGCCCCATCGCCGAGCGTCTGCGGGGCATGCGGTCATAGTGGCACCGCCAGATTTCCTTGTCCAGTACGGTCCCGTTGGATCCGCCCGCAAACAATGAGCAAGGCATTCGCGGTCACTCGGGCGTTCACAACGATGGTCACCCCGTGCCTGCGGCGCGGAAATTGACCGGAGTGGCGGCGCCCCTGATCGTTGAATCAGCACCCGCGGGGCTGTAGCGTGACGCTGGAAAGCATGCTTAGCAATACCTATCCGTCCCACCGGACACAAGGAGCACCTCATGAGAATCGGTTCCTCCATCTTCCTCATCGCCCTCGGCGCCATCCTGGCGTGGGCCATCACTCCCGGCCTGATACCTAACGTCGACCAGACCATGATCGGCTACATCCTGATGGTGGTGGGCGTGATCGGACTGATCGCCTCGCTGGTCCTGGCGTCACCGGGCCGCGGCCGGACGCGCCGGGTCAGCGAGACGCGCTCCGTCGTCGATCCCAACACCGGCGAAACCATCACCCGCAACGAGAGCCGCGACGCCGGTCTCTAAGCCAACGGGCCAACATGCACCTAGGTGCGCCCCACGAACGACCCGGACGCCGGGCCGGACCTCAGGTCCGGCCCGGCGTCCGTCGTTTGCGTCCCCAGCCCTCGCGTGGGACATGCCCCGCCCCTCTCGTGGGACATGCCCCGCCCCTGCGGCCACCAGCGGACTTAGTCCCAATATGACCACTCCTGGGCGCGATACCTGGACATGTCCCGCGGCTCACCGCGCCCAGGCTGGGGGTAACCACTCCTCCTGGAGGGCACATGCCCAGTCCTCGGAGCTGGCGCGGGACATAGTGCCAATATGCCCGCTCCTCGGCGCGAACACGGGGCATGTACCCCGGGTGCGCCCGTGAGAATTCTGCGTTTCTGTTGTTTTCCATTGACAAAGCCACAAAATCAAAGATAAAGTCAATCAACTCCACTAGCTGTGATGGTCATCACGGCAGTGGCAGGAAGGTCCGCAGTACTGACGCAAGGGAGAGCCAGTGTTCGCCGAGGAACGCCAACAGCTGATCGTGGGTCTGATCACCGCGAGCGGCCGTGCCAGCGTCACGGACCTCGCCGAGCGTTTCAGCATCACCACCGAGACCGTCCGCCGCGACCTCGCCGCCCTTGAGGCCGCCGGCAGCGTCCGCCGGGTCCACGGCGGCGCCGTGTCCCCCGAGCGCTTCAGCACGAACGAGGAAAGCATCCTGGTCCGGACCGACCAGCGGCAGCCGGAAAAGACCCGGATCGCGGAGGCCGCCCTCGCGCTGATCCCGCGGGACGGCGCCGGCAGCATCCTGATCGACGCCGGCTCGACCACCGAGGCCCTGGCGGACCTCCTGGCCGCACGGACCGCAGCAACCGCCGCCCTCCCCGGTCCCGCCGCGGAACTCGTGGTCATCACCCACTCGCTGCCCATCGCCGTGAAGCTGTCCGGCGAACCCGGCGTCGCCCTGCACCTGCTCGGCGGGAAGGTCCGCGGCATCACCCAGGCCGCCGTCGGCCCATCCACCGTGGAAGCCGCCCGCCGGATCCGTCCGGACATCGCCTTCATCGGCACCAACGGCATCCACGCAGCCTTCGGGCTGAGCACTCCCGATCCTGAAGAAGCCGCGGTCAAGGCTGCCTTCGTCCAATCAGCACGCCGCATTGTGGTGCTGGCTGATTCCTCCAAGCTGGATGCCGAAACCCTGGTCCAGTTCGCCTCGTTGAAAGATCTGGACACTTTGATCACTGACACGAAACCCAGCCAGGAGCTGGCCGATGCCTTATCGGATGCCGGAGTGGAGGTGGTGGTCGCGTGATTGTCACCCTGACCGCCAACCCGAGCCTGGACCGCACCGTGGCGCTGCCCGGCCCGCTGCTCCGCGGCGAAGTCCAGCGGGCCATCTCCGTCCGGCAGGAATCCGGCGGCAAGGGAGTGAACGTCTCCCGCGCCCTGGTCGCCTCCGGCCTGACGACGGTCGCTGTGCTGCCGGGAGCCGAGGCGGACCCGGTCCTTGCCGGGCTCCGGGCAGGCGAGGTCCCGTTCGCGGCCCTTCCGATCGGCGAGCCGCTGCGCAGCAACGTGGCACTGACCGAGCCCGGTGGTGTCACCACCAAAATCAACGAACCCGGACCAGTGCTCAGCGAGGAGCAGCAGGAAGCCCTGATCGGGCTGTTGCTGGACCACGCCCGCGGCGCCAGCTGGGTTGTCCTGGCCGGCTCGCTCCCACCCGGGGTCCCGGCCGACTTCTACGCCACCGTCACCCGGCGGCTGCGCTCCATGGATCACGGCAACGAGGCCCCCCTCATCGCCGTCGACTCCTCCGGCGAACCGCTCGCCGCCGCGATCTCCGGCGACGCGCTGGGGAAACCGGATCTAATTAAACCCAACGCCGAGGAACTGGTGGAGCTGGCTGCCGCAGCCGGGTTCGCCACGCACACATCCGCCGAGGAACTCGAAGCGGATCCGGAGGCTGCCGCAGTGGCCGCCGCCGCCGTCGTGCGCTCCGGGGTGGGTGCCGTGCTCGCAACGCTCGGCTCCAAGGGTGCGGTGCTTGTAACGGCCGACGGCGCGTGGCTGGCCACGCATCCGCCGGTCACCGCCGTGAGCACGGTGGGCGCCGGCGATTCGTCGCTGGCCGGCTACCTGCTCGCCTCCAGCCAGGGCGCCGCCCCGGCCGATTGCCTCCGTCAGGCGGTGGCCCATGGTGCCGCCGCCGCTTCGCTGCCAGGCTCCACAGTCCCGGCAGTCCACCAAACCACCCCCAACGCCGTAACCATCACGGCCCTCCGGAAGGATTGACAGTGACTCAGCTCATTACCACCGACCTGGTCGAGCTCGACCAGAACCTGGGCAGCTCGCCCGAGGACGTGATCCGGCACCTGGCAGGCAGAGTTGCGGCCACCGGACGCGCCACCGAGGTCGAGGGCCTCTTCGCCGACGCCTTCGCCCGGGAATCCAAGACCGCCACCGGTGTCCCCGGCGGCATCGCGATCCCGCATTGCCGTTCGACGGCGGTCATCGAACCCACGCTCGCGATGGCCCGGCTCTCCGCCCCGGTCGACTTCGGCGCCAAGGACGGCCCCGCGGACCTGATCTTCTTCATCGCGGCCCCGGAAGGCGCGGACCAGGAGCACCTCAAGCTCCTCTCCAAGCTGGCCCGCTCGCTGATCAAGAAGGATTTCACCGCGGCCCTGCGCGCCGCGGGCTCCGAGGCCGAGGTCGTCGCGCTCGTCGACGGCGCACTGGCTGACAAGCCCGCCGCCGCGGCCCCGGCCGCAGCAGCGTCCGGAGCAACCGCAGCTGCAGCCTTGTCGACCGCCAAACCCGAAACCCCCGGGGCAGCCCGCCCCAAGCGCCTCGTCGCCGTGACCGCCTGCCCCACCGGCATCGCACACACCTACATGGCCGCCGATTCACTCGTGGCCGCGGCCAAGGAAGTCGGCGTCGACCTCCAGGTCGAAACCCAGGGCTCCTCCGGCGCCAAGCCACTGGATCCAGCAGTCATCGCTGCTGCCGACGCCGTGATTTTCGCGGTGGACGTGGACGTCCGCGGCAAGGAGCGCTTCGCCGGCAAGCCCGTCATCAACGCGCCCGTCAAGCGCGGCATCGACGAGCCGGCCAAGATGGTCCAGGAGGCCCTCGCCGCGGCGGACAACCCGAACGCCCGCCGCGTCCCGCACTTCGGTGCCGAGGAGCAGGCCGAGCACGAGGCCTCCGAAAAGGGCGAGCACATCGGCCAGAAGCTGAAGCGGGCACTGCTCACCGGTGTCAGCTACATGATCCCGTTCGTCGCCGGTGGCGGCCTGTTGATTGCCCTGGGCTTCCTCCTGGGTGGCTACGACATCACCGCCGTTGCTGACAAGGTGGTCGTGGAGAACAACTTCGGCAACCTCCCCGAGGGCGGCCTCGCGATCTACCTCGGCGCTGTGCTGTTCAAGATCGGCGCCCTTTCCATGGGCTTCCTGGTTCCCGCACTGGCTGGCTACATCGCCTACGCCATCGCCGACCGGCCGGGCATTGCACCGGGCTTCGTCGCCGGTGCGGTGGCAGGCTTTATGGGTGCAGGCTTCCTCGGCGGCATCGTCGGCGGCCTGCTCGCGGGTTACATGGCGCACCTGATCGGGACCTGGCAGGTTCCACGCTGGCTCCGCGGCCTGATGCCCGTGGTGATCATCCCGCTGCTCGCTTCCATCTTTGCCTCCGGCCTGATGTTCCTGGTTCTCGGCGGTCCCATCGCAGGCCTCACCAAAGCTCTCAACGAGTGGCTTTCGGGCATGACCGGCGCCTCCGCCGTCGTCCTCGGCATCATCCTCGGCCTGATGATGTGCTTCGACCTCGGCGGTCCGGTCAACAAGGTTGCCTACGCCTTCGCCGTGGCCGGCCTGAGCGCCGGCAGCGCCACCAACCAGGCACCATGGCAGATCATGGCAACCGTGATGGCTGCCGGCATGGTCCCGCCGCTGGCGATGGCGCTGGCCACCGTCCTGGACAAGAAGCTCTTCAGCCTCGCCGAGCGTGAAAACGGCAAAGCTGCCTGGCTGCTGGGCGCGTCGTTCATCTCCGAAGGTGCCATCCCGTTCGCGGCCGCCGACCCGCTGCGTGTCATCCCGGCCAGCATGCTGGGCGGTGCCCTCACCGGGGCCCTCTGCATGGCAACCGGCGTGACCTCGCAGGCACCCCACGGCGGTATCTTCGTGTTCTTCGCCATCGGCAACCTGGTGATGTTCATCGTCTCCATCCTCGCCGGAACCGTAGTCAGCGCCCTGGCCGTCGTCGCCCTCAAGCGCTGGGCAGCCAAGAAGACCGTTGATACGGTTGAACCGGTTCCCGTAACCGTCTAAGCCGGGCCCGGAAAAATCCCTTCCAGGGCCGACCTTCCCGGCCGACATTCCTTTCTTGATATACAAGGAGCAGAAATGACCGAACGTAACGCCACCATCGCCAGCCGCGTAGGGCTGCACGCCCGACCGGCCGCCATTTTTGCCGAGGCTGCAGGCGAGTTCGATCTAGAAATCACAATCGCCCGGCTGGGCGAACCCGTGGACGAGGCCATGGATGCCGCCAGCATCCTCTCCCTCATGAGCCTGGGCGCGTCCCACGGCGAAGTTGTGGTCCTGCGGGCCGAGGGCGACGGCGCCGACGCTGCCCTCGATCGCTTGGTCCAGATCCTCGAAACGGACCACGACGCCGAATAGTGTCACTACCCCGGCGGTCCTGCCGCCGGGCACCAGGCCCGGCCGAACCCTGTACAGGGTGCGGCCGGGCTTCGGCGTTTCCGGGGATTGAGGGGAATGACGGCCTGCGGGGATCCCCGAACCGTCAGCAAACTTAGTAAATGCTTGTCACAGCCACTGCGGCGGCGCTACTTTGGAACCGCGGCAGCACCTCCTGCCTGCCGCAGGACGAGCCCCGAGGTAATGATGCCCGCAAAGAAGAATGCCCCGCGCGGGTCCGAAAGTCCCAGCATCAAGGACCCTGAACTCTACGAAGCGCTGCTGGACGACGGCGCTTCGAAGCAGAAGGCCGCCCGCATTTCCAATGCCGCAGCCGCGAAGGGCCGGTCGCCGGTGGGCCGCAAGGGCGGAAAAGCCGGCGACTACGAGGACTGGACCGTCCCCCAGCTGAGGGAACGCGCCAAGGAGATCGGCTTGAAAAGCTACTCGGGGAAGAAGAAAAGCGAGCTCATCTCCGCGCTCAGGAATTCCTGATCCCGGTGGCCACGGGCCGGACAGCAGACTTTTCAGGCCTCTTTCCGCGCGCTCCGCACCGCGGTCTTTGGGGCGGCAGTCTTCGTGCCGGCAGTCTTGGTTGCGGCAGTCTTCGTACCGGCAGTCTTCGCCGGAGTTTTGGCCGCTGCTTTGGCCGGTGCGCGCGATGCCGCCTTCGCGGCGGGCGCCTTCGGGGCCGCCTTCGCAGCGGGCGCCTTCCCGGCGGACTTGGCCGCGGCCGGCTTCGGGGCCGCACTGCCGGATTCGTCCCCGGATGCGGTCCCTCCCCCGCGCTTCTTCTCGAGGCTCCGCTTGAGTGCCTCCATCAGGTCGATCACCTCGCCGCCGCCGGCCTCGTCTGCCGGGACACCGAAAGTCTCTTCCGTGTCCAGCGATTCCCCCTTCTCCAGCTTCGCCTCGATGAGCTGGCGCAGCTGCAGCTGGTAGTCGTCAGTGAACTGCTCCGGTTCAAAGTCCGCGGCCATCGAATCAACCAGCGCGGCGGACATCTCCCGCTCCTGGGCGGAGATGCGGATGCTGGTTTCGAGCGAGGGGAAGCTGGCCTCCCGCACCTCGTCGGCCCAGAGCAAAGCCTGCAGCACCAGCACGTCGCCGCGGATCCGCAGGGCGCCCAGCCGGGTCTTGTCACGCAGGGCGAACTGGACGATGGCCACCCGGTCCGTGTCCTCCAGCGCCCGGCGCAGCAGGACATAAGCCTTGGGGGACTTGGAGTCCGGCTCAAGGTAGTAGCTCTTCTCGAACATCATCGGATCGAGCTGCTCGGCCGGGACAAACTGCACGACGTCGATCTCGTGGCTGTTCTCGGCCGGGATGGACTTGAGCTCCTCGCGGCTGAGGACCACCGTGCGGCCGTCGTCCTCGTAGGCCTTGTCGATGTCCTCGTAGTCAACGATCTCGCTGCAGATCTCGCAGCGGCGCTGGTAGCGGATCCGTCCCCCGTCGGCGTTGTGGACCTGGTGCAGGCTGATGTCGTGGTCTTCGGTCGCGCTGTAGACCTTGACGGGCACGTTGACCAGCCCGAACGCTATCGCGCCTTTCCAGATGGCTCTCATGGATACAGTGAACATCACAGTTGCGTGGAGGTGAAGCCCCTTGGCTGAAAGGACCCCGGCCGGCGGCAGGGAGCGGGTCCGGGTCGGCGGCCGCGAATTGGTGGTCACCAACCTGGACAAGGTCATGTATCCGGAGACCGGCACCACCAAGGCGGATGTCCTGGCCTACTACGCAGCGATGGCGCCCGTGCTGATCCCGGCCGCGGCGAACCGCCCGGCCACCCGGAAACGCTGGGTGCACGGCGTCGGGACCGCCGATGCCCCTGGCACGATGTTTTTCCAGAAAAACCTGGACCATTCGACTCCGGGGTGGGTGCCAAGGGCATCCATCACACACAAGGAACGAACTATCCAGTACCCTCTGGTCAACGACCCGGCCACGCTCACCTGGCTCGCCCAGATCGCATCCCTGGAGATCCACGTGCCGCAGTGGCGGGTTGATTCCCACGGAAACGCCCTGCCTCCTGACCGGCTGGTACTGGACCTGGATCCCGGCGAGGGGGCCGGGCTGGCCGAATGCGTGGAGGTCGCCAGGCTCGCCCGGACCATCCTGCAGGACGTGGGACTGGACCCGGTGCCCGTGACCAGCGGCAGCAAAGGCATCCACCTGTACGCCGCCCTCGATGGCTCGCAGAGTTCCGAGCAGATCTCCGAATTCGCCCACGAACTGGCCCGCTCGTTGGAAGCCGACCACCCGGAGCTGGCCGTGAGCGACATGAAGAAGACGCTGCGGACCGGCAAGGTGCTGGTGGACTGGAGCCAGAACAGTGCCGCGAAGACCACCATCGTGCCCTATTCCCTGCGCGGGCGGCTCCGGCCCACCGTGGCGGCGCCACGCACCTGGCGCGAACTCAGCTCGCCGTCCCTGCACCAGCTCGACTACCACGAGGTGCTGAAGCGGGTGCAGTCCGGCAAGGATCCGTTCGCCGCCATCTCCGGCCGGGGCCGGCCCACAGCCGGGCTACCCGGCCATGCCGGCGGCGATCAAACCGCCGCCGAGGACGCCGCCGAGGGGAAAGCAGCCGGCGACGGCGGCGACACCGACCCGCGGCTGGAAACCTACCGCGCCAAGCGGGACCCGGGCTCGACGCCGGAGCCATTCGCGGCGGAGCGGTACGTCGCGGGGCCAGATAATGGCACGCTTCGGGAGAAGTTCGTCATCCAGGAACACCACGCCAGCCGGCTGCACTTTGATTTGCGACTGGAACGGGACGGCGTGCTGGTCTCCTGGGCGCTGCCCAAGGGTGTCCCCACCAGCAAGACGAAAAACCACCTGGCGGTCCAGACCGAGGACCACCCGATGGACTATTTGGACTTCGAAGGCACCATTCCCAAGGGCCAGTACGGCGCCGGAACCATGAGCATCTGGGACCGCGGCCACTACGAATGTGAAAAGTGGATCGCGGGTAAGGAGGTCATCGCCACGCTCACCGGACAGGACGGCGGCGGCCTGGGCGGCACCCGCAGATTCGCGCTGATCCACACCGGCCGTGGCGACGACCAGTGGCTGATCCATCTGATGGACCCGCCGGGCGCTAAGCAGGGGCAGGCTCCCCCGGCGTCGGCGGAGGCGGCGGTGGCGGCGGTGGCGGAGCCGCCCGCACTCGACGACGGGTCCGGCGCCCCCACACGGGATTCCGGCACGGGCAACACCGGCGCCGCAGCGCAGGAAAGGGACCAGCCCGCCGCCCCTGACGCGGCGGACTTCCGGCCGATGCTGGCCAGCGCCGGAACAGCCGCCGACCTGCCGGGCAAGGACTGGCAGTTCGAGCTCAAGTGGGACGGGGTGCGGGCCCTGATCGTCGGCGACGCGGAGAAGATCCGCCTGGTCAGCCGAAACGGCAACGACATGACCGCGGTATACCCGGAACTGACGGAGCGCTCCTGCTGGCCGGAACGGGATTTCATCGCCGACGGCGAGGTCATCGCCGTCGGCTCCTCGGGGCGGCCGGATTTTGGGCTGCTGCAGGGGCGGATGAAGCTCACGCGTGCCTCCGACATCGCCAAGGCGCGGTCATCGACGCCGGTGCGGCTGATGCTGTTCGACCTGCTGTCCGAGAACGGCAGGGATCTGCGCCGTCTGCCGCTCAGCAAGCGCCGGGAAAGGCTGGAGGCTTTCTTTACCCCTTCCGGCTGCCCGGTGGAGCTCTCCCCGCTGATCGAAGGCGAAGTCCGGCACATCCTGGAAAGCGCCGAGGAGCTCGGGCTGGAGGGCGTGATGGCCAAGCGCACGGGCGGCAGGTACGTCGGGCAGCGCAGCACCTCCTGGCTCAAACTCAAGTTCGAACGGACCCAGGAGGTGGTGGTCGGCGGCTGGCGGCCGGGCAAGGGCGGCCGCGGGCAGTCTGTTGGCTCGCTCCTGCTGGGGATACCGGAGGGTTCCAGGCTGCGCTACGTCGGCCGTGTCGGCAGTGGATTCAGCGCCAGGGAACTCAATGAGCTTCGTCTGCAGCTCGATGCCCTCCCGCGGAAGACCTCGCCGTTCGAGGAGGTGCCTGCGGCCGACGCCTCGGACGCCCATTGGGTGAGCCCCATCCTGGTCGGTGAGGTCACCTATGGCGAGTGGACCGGCAGCGGCAAGCTAAGGCACCCGGTCTGGCGCGGCTGGCGGCTGGACAAGAAGCCGGAGGACGTGGTGCTGGAGCCACGTTGAGCGCAGTGAAACGCCCGGGAGACCGTTGCAGGTCAACCCGGGCGGGGTCACGGCGCACGGCGCCGGCGCAGGTTCGGTTCAGGAGGAGTGCGGTGTGTCCGGCGGTGTGATCCGGTGCACCGCATTTGCTGCAGCCTCGTGCCCCAGCCGGCCAGGCTGGACGTCGTGCTCCTTGGGATGGCGGTGTTTGCCGCTTCCGTCCGGCCACTGTTTCCCGTCAGCTGCCGTGGGAGGGGTGGGACGCTTCGTTTCCGGTCCGGGCGCCTCGTCCATGGACTCCGCCATATGACTGGCAACCTCAGGATCGATCCCGTCTCCGAACTGGTTTTCCGCCATTGCTCTTCCTTCCACTGTCGAATAACGCCGTCGAACTAAGCCGTAGAAACAAGCCCAAAATGAGGGGTCCAACTATCGTAGGTCGCCCGGCTGGCGATGTCTGCAGGACTACCAGCGGACCTTCTTCTCAGCCGGGCCCTGCTTGCCGCTGGCATGCGTGGGTTTGTGGCTGTGGCCGACACTCTGCGAGGCGGCCCCGCCCCGGGACTTGCTGGCGAGCATCTCCTTCTGGGCATCGGTGAGGCGCGATTTGATGCCCTTCGCCTCATCCTGCTTGGACTGGGGCGTGTTGTCCCCCTCGGCTCCGCTGCCGCCGCTCTTCTTGGTCTCTTTGCCCGTCATGGACTGTCTCCTCGTGTGGCTTTTTGATCAGCACTCCGCTGGGTTCAACCCTAAGCGCTTTCCGGATCCTGTGGGTACCCCTCTCGGCACCGCGTCCACGCCGCAAACGGGTCCCGCGAGCGGCGAACCGGGCCCGCCGCCAAACGGGGAATCCGGCCGGATTTACGGCTTCCGGCCCCCCTTCCGGGAAAAACTTTCCGCAGCCACCGCTGAAGACCGGCCGTTCCCAACAACGGCGCGGTGAAACCGGGGAAAAGAAACCGGCCAGCCAACCCCCGATATGGGCTGAAATAGCGGATCATACGGCACCGATCTCCGAAAAACCATAGAAATCGCGTAAAATTGAAAGCCTGCCCAGAGCGGGGCAGCTACAAGTCGTAAGCAAATGACCTCCATAGGAGCGGCCCAAATGCCCATAGACCGAAGCACGACCGACTCTTCAGCAGGCGTTATGAACGCCAGCGGGACCAACAAAATTGCACCCACAGGTGCCAGAAAACCAAAGCTCCGGACACGCCGTCGGCTCAAGGAGTCCGACGTCAACGTCGTCAACAAGCCGATGCTCAAAAAAGCCCTCGGCGGCACCATCGTGGGTAACACCATGGAATGGTACGACGTCGGCGTGTTCGGCTACCTGATCACCACCATGGGACCGGTGTTCCTGCCCGAGGCCGACAAGTCCGTGCAGACCCTGTTCCTGCTGGGCACCTTCGCCGCCACCTTCATTGCCCGCCCGCTGGGCGGAGTCATCTTCGGCTGGCTTGGCGACAAGGTGGGCCGCCAGAAGGTCCTCGCCTGGACCCTGATGCTGATGGCCGCGAGCACTTTCGCCGTCGGCCTGCTGCCCGGCTACGCCCAGATCGGCATGTGGGCTGCTGCCCTGCTGGTCCTGCTCAAGCTCGTCCAGGGCTTCTCCACCGGTGGCGAGTATGCCGGTGCCACGACATTCGTCAGCGAATATTCCCCGGACAAACGCCGCGGCTTCTTTGCCAGCTTCCTGGACATGGGCAGCTACCTCGGCTTCGCCCTCGGCGCCGCACTCGTCTCCGCGCTGCAGCTGACCCTGGGCCAGAGCGCCATGGAGGAGTGGGGCTGGCGGATCCCGTTCCTGCTTGCCGGCCCGCTGGGCCTGATCGCGATCTACTTCCGTAACAAGATCGAGGAATCCCCGCAGTTCCAGGCCACGCTGGACGCCCAGCAGGAAAACGCAGCCAACGCCATCTCCTCCGACGTCACCGCGTCGAAGGGCCCGGTCGGCATTGTCAAGGCCTACTGGCGTTCACTCATCGTGGCCATGATCCTGGTCGCAGCCGCGAATACCGCAGGCTATGCCCTGACGTCCTACATGCCGACGTACCTGACCGAGTCCAAGGGCTACGATCCCGTGCACGGCACCCTGCTGACCATCCCCGTGCTGGTCATCATGAGTCTCTGCATTCCGCTGACCGGCAAGCTGTCCGACAAGATCGGCCGCCGCCCGGTGCTCTGGATCGGCGCGCTCAGCACCGTGGTCCTGGCTGCCCCGGCGTTTATGCTGATCGGCGTCGGCGAAATCTGGTCCACCCTCCTGGGCCTGGGCATGATCGCCTTCCCGGTGACCTTCTACGTGGCCAACCTGGCCTCGGCCCTGCCGGCGCAGTTCCCGACGGCGAGCCGTTACGGCGCCATGGGCATCGCGTACAACTTCTCGGTGGCCATCTTCGGCGGCACCACCCCGTTTATCGTCGCCGCCCTTATCGGGGCCACCGGCGATGACATGATGCCGGCCTACTACCTGATGGCCACCTCGGCGATCGGTGCCGTTGCGATCTACTTCCTCAAGGAATCGGCGCAGCGCCCGCTGCCGGGTTCCATGCCCAGCGTGGCCACCCAATCCGAGGCCAAGGCCATCGTTGCGAACCAGGACGAGAACCCGTTGATCGACCTGGTCGAAATGGACATGCCCTTCACCGCAACCGCGGCCGAGGCAGGTGCTGCTCCGGCGGCGCCCCGGGACACCGAAAAGGTTCCGGTCTGAGGCTGAGCTTGTCGCCTGGCCAGCCCGTCCGGTTCGTCCTGAGCCGGGCCGGCTAAGCCGGATTCTGTAGTTGCGTCCCGCCCTGTGAGGCCTGCCGTGTGTGTTTGCCCCCGTTGGGGAAACACCCGCGGCAGGCCTTTGGTGTTTCCGGCCCGTTGCGGCACGTTTCTGCGGCGCGGGGCCGTCCAGCCGGCGCCGCGCCGGCACTCCCACGCTGAACGGCTATTTCGCGGCGCGGCGGGGCGGCCAGGTCGCGAGTCTGCCGGGGAGCAGCCGGGCAGCTGCTGTCAGCGCCTTGTAGCGCCTGGTCGGGATGGAAACCGCCTTGCCCCGCGCGTTGTCAGCCAGGCCCTCCCGCACGACGCGCTCGGCCTGCAGCCACAGCCAGCGCGGTGTCACCGTTGTGTCCATGCCCATTCTGTCGTGGAACTCGGTGCGGGTGGAACCCGGGCAGACCGCCGTGACCTTGACGCCCTGTTTGGAATAGGCGAGGTTGGCCCAGCGGCTGAAACTGACCAGCCACGATTTCGCCGCGGCGTAGCTTCCGCGGGGAAGGAACGCGGCCACGCTGGCGACGTTGATGATCCTGCCGGAGTGCCTCCGGAGCATGCCCTGCAGTGCGGCGTGGGTCAGCTGCATCGCGGTCTCGACATGCAGCTTGAGAAGCGTGGATTCCTCCGCGATGTCGTTCTCCTCGAAGGAACGCAGCAGGCCCATCCCGGCGTTGTTGACCAGGATCTCGACCGGGCGCGCCGGATCCGTGAGCCGGGCCACCACAGCCGCCACGCCCGCGTCGTCCGCGAGATCAGCGGGGAGCACCTCGGCGCTGATGCTGTAGCGGTTTTCCAGCTCCGCGGCTTTGTCCTGCAGCCGGGCGGCGTCGCGGGCCACCAGCACCAGGTTGTGTCCCTGTTCGGCGAGCTGGCGGGCGAATTCCGCTCCGATTCCGGCCGTTGCCCCGGTGATCAGGGCCGTGCCCGCCGGTGTTGCAGTGGATGCAGTCATGGCGACAGCGTAACCCTGCCGGGCCCTGCCTCAGGCAATGGCCTGCCCGGCTGCCAGTTCGTCCTCCGCGGCACCGTCCGCGCCGCTCAGTTTGCGGTTCTGCAGCTCTTCGGCCGCCAGTTCGTACCAGGTGTGCGCACCAAAGGACGGGCTGTTCGTGTCGAGGTGGCGGTACAGGGCATCGGCCAGCTGGCCCAGGGCAGCGTCAGACAATGCCCGGACCGTGGCGGCCGGGTCGAGGGTGCCTTCGAAGTATTCGGCGAGTTCGAAGCCGTTGATCGTGCCGGACCCGTCGGAGAGGGGGCTGTTGGTCTCGCCGCTTCCCGGATTCTTCTGGCCATTCCCGCCGGGATCGGGACCATCCGAAGACACGCCGGCGGCATTCTCCGCGTGGGATCCTGCAGCGACGTCAAACAACTGGACCACCGGCAGCTGCCCCTCAAGGCCGGCCAGGACCACGCCGTCGGGCCCCACATGAAGCAGGCAGATCGGCAGCTCCGCGGGTTCCGCCAGGGTGACCCGGAGCGGTTCCGCGTCCTCTCCGGCCACGGATTCATGGGCTCCGGGGTCCGGCGCGGCGGCCACGCTGGCCGCGGCAATGGACCTTAGCTGCAAGAGGATCTCGGGGTCCAGGTGGGACGCACCGTGGAGGTCGATGATGACATCGGTGCCTGCGCCAAGGTGGCCTGCCCGCTGCATGATGTGCAGCAGCGCGGGGAGGTCTGGCTGGGTGAGGCAACCGGTGACTTCGAGGGTCACATGTCCGGGATCGACATCCACACGGACAAGCACACGCAGTTTATGGTTCACGGGGTTCTCCAAAGGGACACGTCCAAGAGCCAACTGCATAACTCTGTACAAACTTTACGAGGTTGTTGCCCCGGTCACAAGCGGGGCCAGCCGTTCAGCACTTCCCCTCCGCTCCGGGCCCGCTCTCAGGCTCCGGCCGGGGGGTGCTCGGGCCAGTCGATGTACTGGTTGTAGGCGTCGTGCTTGCGCAGATAACGATACATAAAGGGGCAGTTCGGGATGATCCTCTTGCCGGACGCCACCACGTCATCGAGCGCGAAGTGGGCCAGCACCTTGCCCAGCCCCTGGCCCTGGAACTCCTCCGCCGTGTCGGTGTGGATGAAGTCGATATGGCCGGGCTCGTCGATGAATCGGATCTGGACGGCAAGCTTGTCGCCGACACGGAGCTCGTAGCGGTGCAGCTCATCATTGCGGGTGGTGGAAACGTCCGGGCTGAACGTGTCTTCAGTGGCTGCAGAGTTCTCCGTCATGGTTCGACATTGGCACTTAAAGGCGGGCGTGGCAATGGCGGGCCCGATCCGCCGACGCCGTGACCAGCCGCGAACGTGGCCGGAATCCGCCCCAACAACAGCACGGCGAACGCGAAACACGCCGCTCCCCCGCCGAGCAGGCCGACGTTGAGCCCGTTGAGGGCGGCATCTGCCATCGGGACATAGACGACGACGGCGGCCGTCACCACCGCGGCCGCCGGACGGGGCCGGGTGGCGGCCGTCACCACCGCGGCCGCCGGACGGGGCCGGGTGGCGGCCGCCGCCGTCGGACGTTCCTCAAGCCGTCCAAAAAGTGCCAGCACGGGAAGCAGCATGCCGATCAGTGCCAGCAGCACGAGTGGCCGCCCCCACCACCAGGGTGCGGTTCCCCCTGCCGGCTGCGGAAAGTCGGTCAGCAGCAGCAGCCCGGACAGCGCCGCGAGCAGCGGCAGGTGCCAGAGGTAGACGGTCATGGACCGCCGCCCGGCTACGGCCAGGAAACCCCGCACTGCCGCGAGCGAGCCCAGGACCGCCAGCAGGGGCCGCAGGAGCTGCAGGGCCGCGGCCTGCGAGACTCCGAGCAGCAACAGGGCCAGGTTGGGCGGATTGAGGTTCACCAGCATGTTCCCGGGGTACAGCCCCAGCCACACGAGCAGGCCCAGCAGCAGGTTGCTTGCCAGGATGAGGACCGCCAGGGCAGGGCGGCCGGGAGCCGCCGGTCCGCCGTCGGCGAGGAAGAATCCGAGCTGCTGCACGGCACACCACAGAAGGATTATGTTGAGGTACGCCAGCGGCGGCATGGCCCCCCGCAGGCAATCGACAGTCACTACCAGCGAGACCAGGGCTGCCAGCGTCAGCCAGGGCGCCCGGGCGTGCAGCCGGGCAAGCAAAGGGAGGTTCAGCTGCGCCGCGAGGTACGCGGCGAGGAACCACAGCGGCATGCCTGCGCCGGCAGCCAGCAGCTGGATGACCTGCGGGTCCACACCGGCGAGCCGCGCCGCCGAGAGCCCGGTGAACATGATCGCGAGCAGCACAGCGGCCGGGCGGATGAGCCGAAGCATCCGGGCCTGAATGAAGTCGAAGGCGCTGCCGCCGCGGGCGCTGAGGCGGCGCCAGGACTGCAGGCCGGTGATGCCCCCGAGGACGAAAAACAGCGGCATGACCTGCAGGACCCAGACGACCGGTTCGAACCAGCGCTGGTTGCCGAGGGTGTTCTCGGAGGTCACGGTTCCGTCGGGTTGCAGCTCGGGGCTGACCATCATGGTGTGCGCCACCACCACGAGCGCAAGGCAGACGAACCTGGCGAGATCGATCACCGGGTCGTGGCCGGGACGCACCGCCTGCCCGTCCGTTCGCTGCCGTGGAACCATGGAGCCCCTTAAGGAACTTGTCAGCACCCGCTTGGGCGGATGCTGCTGTGTTGCTCCATTGTCGGCCTTGTCCGGTCAGGCGGCCAGTACCGTCGGTCCTGTCGAGGTTGCCTGCTGCCCCCAGCGCCGCAGGCAGGTGGCTGGGACAAAACAGTCCGGCTAGGGCGCCTGAGCCGCGGCCCAGGCGCTGGCCAACCCGTGGATCAGGCGAGCGAGAGGAAGAGCTTCTCGAGTTCGGCCCGGTCCAGGCTCGGGTCCTCCTGCTTCATGCACTGCTGCAGGCCGGTGGCGATGATCGAGAATCCGGCCTTGTCCAGCGCGCTCGAAACAGCCGCCAGCTGGGTCACGACGCTCTTGCAGTCGCGGCCCTCTTCGATCATCCGGGTCACGGCGGCCAGCTGCCCCTGGGCGCGGCGCAGCCGGTTGATAACGGGCTTCATGTCGGCGGGATCGAGTTCCATGTGTTCCTCCGGGAGTTGCAGGGCTAGCCTCCATGATATACCCCCCTACGTATAAGGACCAGCTGACGGTCTGCTACCACGGGCCTGTCGACACCTGCGCTTCCGCCACCCCGGCCTTCCAGCGCTGGCCTCAGTGCCGGCCTCAGTGCCGGCCTCAGTGCCGGCGCGTCCGAAGGCCGCCCTGCTAGGGACCAAAGTACCTACCGGAGGCCGAATATTCGGCGTATTGCTGGGGATGTGAACGCCGCCGGTTTCTTGGATCCTGGCGCCGGGGGGTCCGGCACCGATGGCCGCG
Organism: Pseudarthrobacter sp. HLT1-3; assembly: GCF_059383535.1. Lineage (NCBI taxonomy): Bacteria > Bacillati > Actinomycetota > Actinomycetes > Micrococcales > Micrococcaceae > Pseudarthrobacter > Pseudarthrobacter sp. HLT1-3. The sequence continues at coordinate 196,269 of NZ_JBWZCJ010000005.1, forward strand.
CCACGGGTCGGGGCGCGCGCCGGTACCTGGGCCCAAATGCCGGACTGTGGAGCCGCTACGTCGCGATGGGGGATTCGTTCACGGCGGGCATCGGGGACCCGGAACCGCTGAGTCCCGGCGGTGTGAGGGGCTGGGCGGACCGCATCGCCGAGGAACTCAGCGGCGGGAGGCCGGATTTCCGGTACGCCAACCTCGCGGTCAGCGGCCTGCTTCTGAGCGAGATCCTCGACCGGCAACTCGGCCCCGCGATCGCGCTGAAGCCGGATCTGGTCACTCTCTCGGCTGGCGGAAACGACCTTGTTTTTCACCGGAGCGACCCCGACCGGCTGGCTGCTACCCTGGACGCCGCGGTGGCCATGCTCGGCGCCACCGGCGCCACGATCGTCCTGTTCACCGGCCCCGACTGGCGCGACACGCCGCTGCTGGGCCACAACCGGGGAAGGGTCGCCGTCTTCAACGAGAACATCCGGACCATCGCCGCCCGCCACCACGGTGTCATCGCTGATCTCTGGGCCTTGCGGCAGCTCTCGGACCCGCGTATGTGGGACCCTGACCGCCTGCACTTCTCGCCGATGGGACACCACACCATCGCGGCCATGGTGCTGGAGTCCCTGAGCGTCCCGCACACCCTGAGCCCGCTGGAGCCCAAGCCCATGCCCGCCGGAAGCTGGCGGGACAGCAAGGCCGGTGACATCGCCTGGTTCACCAACTACCTGCTCCCCTGGATGGTCAGCCGCGTCCACAAGCGATCTGACGACCCGCCGCTGGCGCCCAAACGCCCGGAACCGGGGCCGGTCTCCGGATCCTGAGAGGCAGCCTCCCGCCCCTAGTCCCGCCGCGATCTGTCCGCTAATCTGCAGGAACGGCCCACTGCCGGGTATCGATGGCGATCACGAGGAGCGAAGTTGCCTAATCACACTTACAGCATTTCTGAAATTGTCGGAACGTCGAACGAAGGTATCGATGCTGCCGTCCGCAATGGCATCGCAGAGGCGGCCAAGACTTTGCGGAACCTCGACTGGTTTGAGGTTAAGGAAGTCCGCGGACACCTCGAAAACGGCGAGGTCGCCGATTGGCAGGTAACTATCAAGCTCGGCTTCCGCTTGGAACGCTAGGCTCCGACGCCGGCCGCCCGGGCACGTCCGGTCTTTTACCCCTCCCGGTCACCGGGTGCGTCGGCGCGAAGGCGTCGACTCACCCGGTGACCGGGTCCGCCTGTTCCGCACCCCGGGAAGGACCCCGCGTGCAGTACACGCAACTCGGCCGCTCCGGCCTGAAAGTCTCCAGGCTTTGCCTCGGAACTATGAACTTCGGCCCGCACACCGAGGAAGCGGACGCCCATTCGATCCTGGACTCAGCGTTGGACTCCGGCGTCAATTTCGTCGACACCGCCAATGTCTACGGCGGCACCGGCCACCGGGGCCGGACCGAAGAAGTCATCGGCCGCTGGTTCGCCGCCGGAGGTGGGCGACGGGATCGGACCGTGCTGGCGACGAAGCTCTATGGCTCCATGTCGGACCGGCCGAACGAGTCGAGGCTCTCCGCCCTGAACATCCGACGCGCCCTGGACGCGAGCCTGAAGCGGTTGCAGACGGACTACATCGATCTCTACCAGTTCCACCACGTGGACCGGAAAACCCCGTGGGAAGAGATCTGGCAGGCCATCGACGTCGCAGTCCAGCAGGGCAAAATCCTGTACTCGGGCAGCAGCAACTTCGCCGGCTGGCACATCGCCCAGGCGCAGGAAGCTGCCGCCCGCCGCCACAGCAACGGCCTCGTCAGCGAGCAGTCGATCTACAACCTGCTGACCCGTGCCGTGGAGCTGGAGGTCATACCGGCTGCACAGCACTACGGGCTGGGGCTGATTCCCTGGTCACCGCTGCAGGGCGGGCTGCTCGGCGGTGTGCTCAAGCAGGGGCGGGCCGGGGTGCGCCGCGCCGAGGGCCGCGCCCTGGAGACGCTGAAAAAGCACCAGGAACAGCTCCGCCGGTACGAGGATTTCGCGGACGAGCTTGGCCGGGAACCCGGGGACATTGCCCTGGCCTGGCTACTGCACCAGCCCGCCGTGACCGCCCCGATCGTGGGCCCCCGCACCCAGGACCAGCTTGACGCCGCCCTCCGCGCCGTGGACTTGTCCCTGGACCCGGGTGCGCTGCAGCGACTCGACGAAATCTTCCCGGGCCACCGGACAGCACCGGAGGACTACGCATGGTGACCGAGTATGGACCGGCGCCGCGGACGGGATGCCTAAGAATCAGGAAAAGAGCCTGCAGATCTGTCCCGACGGGCCGAAAGGAGTCGCCACACGGAATGCTTTTCAGCTCCTGACTGGCTCTTTTATACTAAGCATGATTAGTATTGAGGCAGAAGGATGAAGCGCACCCGGCAACCCGGGTGTCTCCTCAATGAAAGAAGAAGGAACAACAAAATGGGTTTTCTCGGATTTCTGCTTCTGGGTCTTATCGCCGGCGCGATTGCGAAGGCAATCCTTCCGGGCAAGCAGGGTGGCGGCATCTTCATTACGCTGCTCCTCGGCGTCGTAGGCGCCCTGCTGGGCGGCTTCATTGGCAGCGCACTCTTCGGTGTGAGCATCAATGAGTTCTTCTCGCTCTCCACTTGGCTGCTGGCCATCGGCGGTGCGATCATCGTCCTGCTGGTTTACGGCATGATCACCAAGCGTTCAGTCCGCTAAGACTGACGCGACCGAAAGCCGGTCCCGGGACTTCCCGGGGCCGGTTTTTTGGCAAACGGCACCAACAACTTTTAGCGACCACCCTCTTAAAGAAACACCAATGAGCAGGAGGACAGCATGAAAGGCAAACTTCTATTCGGAGTCGGCATCGCGGCTGGCTACGTTTTCGGGTCAAGGTCCGGGCGGGCAGCCTACGAGAAGCTCAAGGCACGCGCGGCAGCACTATGGGAAAGCAAGCCGGTCCAGGACAAGGTGGCTGCGGCAACCGAGGCTGTCAAAGAAAAGGCACCCGAGGTGACCGAACATCTCGGCGAGGCGGCCCGGCGGGCCGGAACGGTGATCAGTTCCGCCGTCCACCGTGACAACTCCCCCACGGGGACAACCGGCGCAGCAACCGGCGCCGCCACCTCCGGCTCGACAACAGCCGGCGCCGGCCAGCCAGGCAGCACTGGCGCCGCGGCTGCCGATACCGGCATCCCCGCGCACAGCACCCACCCGGAGACGGTGAACCTTGGTACGTCTTCTTCGGCCGGTTCCACCGTGCCCGCCGCGTCCGACGTCGAGTCCGACCCTGCGCTCAACGACCAGCAGGGCCAGGACTGGTCCGACGAAGGCGGGGCCACCCCGGCCGGCGCGGCAACCAACGTCGATCCCAACAAGATTCCCTAGCTCCACCGGTCCGCTTTCGTTAGACCGCCGCAGCAACTGCTGTTCCGATGACAACGGTGGCGCCCAGTTCTGCGGAGTTCGCCACCCGGGCCGTGAGCCCGTTGCGGAGGAACAGTTCGACGGTCCGCGGCGCCTGCCGCCGGCTCGTCTCGATCAGCAGAAATCCGCCCGGCGCCAGCCAATGCCGCGCCGCGGCGGCCACGCGCCGCTGCACGTGAAGCCCGTCTTTACCGCCGTCGAGGGAAACCCTCGGCTCGTAAAGGCGGGCTTCCTGCGGCAGGGTGGCCATCTCGGCCGAAGGGACATAAGGGGCATTGACGGCGAGAATGTCGACCTTCCCCAGCAGCCGTCCCGGGAGGGCCTGGTAGAGGTCCCCTTCGTGGACCTCACCGCCGAAAGCCACGACGTTGCGGGCCGCGCACGCTACAGCGGCGGGGTCGACGTCGGAGGCGTGAAGCTCCAGCGGGCTGGCCAGCACCGCGAGCGCGGTTCCGACAGCCCCCGACCCGCAGCACAGGTCGACGACGACGGGAACCGTCGCGGCGCCGCGGGATTCGGCGAGGAGCCGTTCGGCCTGCCGGACGAGGAACTCGGTCCGGCGGCGGGGCACAAAGACTCCGGCGTCCACTGCGATCCGAAGTCCGCAAAACTCCGCCCAGCCCAGAAGGTGCTCGAGCGGCAGGCCGGACACCCGCTGCTCCACGAGGGCCTCCAGTTGATCAGGCGTGGTGGCGGACGCGGACAACAGCCGGGCCTCCTCCTGGGCAAAGACGCAGCCGGCAGCCCGGAGGCGGGCGACAACGGAGCTTTCGGGCTCAGCTCGGACCGTCATGCCAGGGACCCCCCCCTCCCGCTTGCCGTACCGGAATCCCATGCTATCGAAACGGCCGCCGGGGGGACATGCCCATTCCTCACGCCCAGGACCGGGCAGAACGGGGTTATGTCCATCCCTCCCCGCGGCCGGAGGGCATGTTCGGAGGTAGGCAGCAGGGCTCGGGCCACGGGGGTAGGCAGCGGGGCGTGGGCCACGGGGGTAGGCAGCGGGGCGTGGCTGGGCAGGGCGCCAGGGCGGGCACTCAGCGCCCCGAGGCCGCCCACTCCAGCAGGCGGTCCAGGGGCCAGGTCGTGACGATCCGGTCCGCCGGCACAGTATTGTGTTCCGCGCGCTCGGCACCGTACTGCAGAAAATCGAGCTGGCCCGGGGCATGGGCGTCGCTGTCGATGCTGAAGAGGCATCCGGCGTCGAGGGCCAGTTCGATGAGGTCGTCCGGCGGGTCCTGGCGTTCCGGGCGGGAATTGATTTCGACGGCGACATTGTTCTCCGCGCAGGCGGCGAAGACCTCTTCGGCGTTGAACTCCGACGGCGGACGGGTGCCACGGCCGCCTTGGACGAGGCGGCCCGTGCAGTGGCCAAGCACGTTGGTGTGCGGGTCAGCGATCGCGCCAAGCATCCGGCGCGTCATGGTTCCTCTGTCCGAGCGGAGCTTCGAATGAACGCTGGCGACCACGATATCCAGCCGGTCGAGCATTTCCGGCGTCTGGTCCAGGGTGCCGTCCTCGAGGATATCGACCTCGATGCCACGCAGCAGGCGGAAGCCGCCGCCGCCGGCATTGATTTCGTCGATGGCGCCGAGCTGGTCCGCCAGCCGCCCGGCGCTAAGCCCGTTGGCGATCTTGAGGTTGGGGGAATGATCGGTCAGGGCGAGATACTCGCGGCCGAGCAGTCGGGCGGCGTCCACCATGGCCCCGATCGGGGACCCGCCGTCGGACCAGTCGCTGTGGCTGTGCAGGTCGCCGCGGAGTGAGGCAAGCAGCTCATGCCCTCCCGGCACCAGCGGCCCGGTCCCCCGGTTCCGCAGTCCACTCAGGTATTCGGGCACGTCGCCGTCGAGCGCTTCCCGGATCACCTGGAATGTCCGGTCGCCGATCCCTTTGGTCCTTTTGAGCCGTCCGTCCCCGGCTCGTGCCGCAAGTTCCTCCGGCTGCAGGTCTGCGATGATTCCGGCGGCCTTGCGGAACGCCTGAATCTTGAACGTCGGGGCAAGCTCGCGTTCCAGCCAGAAGGCAATCTCATTGAGGGCGTCGACGGCATCCATTGCACCATCTTCCACCCCCGGCCGGCGCCGTGGGACCCCCGGCAGCGCCCAAATGTCGAGCGGCATGCCTGCCAGCCGGGCCTCTTCTGAGAGACTTGTCCCGGCCGGGGCCTGATCCGGCGGGAAACTACGCGTGGCGGTCCTGGGGAGGACCGCCAAGCAGCAGGGATTCATCGACTATGGTGCTGCTCGACCGGTCAACCCTCATGGTGGTCTTCGCCGTGATGACGCTGACAATGCTGGTCCTTTTCTACTTCGATACCTACCGCAAGAGCCATGCGCCGTTTGCCGCCTGGTGGTGCGGGGCCGTCGCGTCCTTCTTCCTGGCCGCCGTCTTCTATTTCCTGGGCGAGGTCCAGGAAGTAGCCTGGGCCCCCAGCGTGGGAAACGGTGTGATGGTGCTTGGCTCCGGGTGCGTCTGGGCCGGAACCAGGTCATTGGCCGGTCGTCGGGTCCGGCCCGTTCTGCTGGCGATCCCGGCGGCGGCGGCCGTGGCCATTGACGCCACCGTCCGCTACTCCGACAACGCCCGGGTCGGCAGCATTGTCCTGCTGGCGCTGATGGGGACAGCCGTCGGTCTCGCCTCGGTGGAGCTGTGGCGGGAGCGTGCGGTGTCCTGGCATCTTGTCCGGTCCCTCGCCGTCGCATCTGCCGGCGGTGCTGTGTACTACCTGAGCCGAATGGTGGGGCTGGCGGTGCTCGGGCCCGAGGATCCGCTGTTCCAGGTGCTGTTCGGCACCGGAGTGACCCTGCTGATGGCCATGGTCCTGCTGGTGGTCGTCTCGTCCAGTATCACGTCGCTGAACAACACCCGCCAAACCGAGAATCTGCAGGAACGGGCCTCGCGGGACGGGCTCACCGGGCTGCTCAACCGGGCGGAGTTCATGCAGCAGGCCCAGCGCCGGCTCCGGGCCACCCTCGCGGGCGGCGGCGGAGCTGCCATTGTGATGGCGGACCTGGACCGCTTCAAAGCCATCAACGACCGGTTCGGCCACGAAGCCGGCGACGGCGTCATCCGGGCGTTCGCCGAAGCCTGCCGGGCAGCAGTGCGGGAGGACGATCTGGTGGGCCGCTACGGCGGCGAGGAATTTGCGTTGCTGCTCAACGGCGTCGACGCCGAAGAAGGAGCAAGGATCGCCGACCGGATCAACGCCGCTCTGGCCGGCCACAGTGCACTGCCCGACGGAGTAACTGCGCCGACGGCGAGCTTCGGCGTGGTCGACGCGCGCGACCGGCACGCAGGGCTGCCCCGCCTGCTCCGGGAAGCAGACCGCGCCCTGTACGACGCGAAGGCGGCCGGCCGCAACCGGGCAGTGATCGGTTCTTCGGCGGGCAGCCAGGCGTCCTGATCCGCCCGCGGCAGCGTCTCGAACCGGGGACTTAGCGGCTGAGCCTCGACGAGAAGCTCGAGGGCTGAACGATTCCGTCCAGCTGGAAGCCGCAGGTGCAGCGCCAGAGCGGTGGCAACTCCGCCGCGGCTTCGGCTGGGGCCAGGGAGTACACGGTCATAAATGCAGCGGCCGGCGTCGTCCATTCCATCGGCACCCCGCAGTGGACCGGCGCGGCCAGGGCAAGTGCGGGAGACGGGTCGGCAGGCGCGTAGTCGGCGACAGCGGTGCCGGAAAAACGGAGATTAGCCATATTTAGTAAGCATACATATAAATAGGCTGGCTAGCGAGCCTTGGGACAATCAGGCCTCAGTCCCGGGGCTCTGCAACGGTCAGTCTCGCGGCTCCGCAACGGCTTCACTCATCCGCCGCAGGAAGCTGACCACGACCCGCGCCTCCGCGGCGCTGAGTTCCTCCGCGACGGCCATCATCCGGCGGTGCATGTCACCGAGGGTGGCCCGGACCTCCGAATCCGAATCCGCCGTGGGAACGATCACCAGTGAGCGCCGGTCCGTGGGATGGGGTTCGCGGCGGACATGGCCGCTGCCCACCAGCCGGTCGAGCAACGAGGTGGTGGAGGCCGTGGTAATCCCCAGGACGCGGCTCAGGTCCTTGGGTCCGACCCGCTCGCCGTCCGCCTGAGCGCGCAGCAGGTACCTCAGTGCCAGCAGATCCGTTTCGCCCATTCCCATCGAATCCCTTGTGGAGCGGCGGCGGGCGACTTCCACGTTGCGGTATTCACGCAGGGCCTGCAGGACGGCGCCGGGCGGGTCGAGCCTGTCGTCGGGTCCATACCAGTACCCGGAGCCGGAGGGGCTGTGCGCGTTCATCCGGCCATCCTAGCCGACCTGATATCTGGAATTTCGTGGGATTTCTGCGCTGCGCCGGGGTGACAAAAACCCCCGGCACCCTGTCGCCAGGATGCCGGGGGTTGTCCACTCTTCGCTAAAAGAGTGGGCCCTGTGGGGATCGAACCCACGACCCACGGATTAAAAGTCCGATGCTCTACCAACTGAGCTAAAGGCCCCAGCCGAATGCCTGAAACTGCGGATAAATCCACACCTCCAAGGCCGATCAGCCCAGTCCATTTCTGAACGTTAATACTGTACCCCAGACCGGCGGTCGTTTTTCGCATATGGCGCGGGCGCCGCCGTCGCGCGCTGTCGCCTGCCGGGAACGCGCTCGATTCCCTGACAGCACAGGAGTAGCGTGGTGGCATGAGCGAGCAAGCAGGATCCAGCGCCCCCGGACCGCACCGGCACCACAAGCCGAAGGCCTTCGCCCCCATGGACTTTGAGCCTTTCGCGGGCGGCGCCGATCCTGCCCGCATCTCCGAGGCCGCCCACCTCGCCGCCCAGGCCCTCGTGCGCCGCGGACGCGACAGCGACGACCCCGTCGTGACCAAGCGGCTGGTGAAGCTCGCCGACGAACAGGGCCTGGAGGCCATCGCCGAAATGTGGGCCGAAAGCCCGGCACGCTCGCTCCCGGGAGCCCTCTGGCGGCTCTATGCCATCCGCGCCGCCACGATCCAGGACCCCGAGCGGATCTCCGTCTACTTCAAGGCCGGCAAGGACACCGCCCAGGTCTCGCATGTGGTGGCCGGCGCCGCAGAGCCGCCCGGCGCGGACGAGATGAAGTTGATGGCCGACGCCATCCTCTCGGGCGCGTTCGACGGCGAGTTCGACGTCGCGCTGGAACGCTCTGCCGCGTTCTGCCGTGTCGTGGCGCTGGGCCAGGCCACTCTGGCCGACGGCGCCGAGCACAGCAACGAGAACCACGCGAGCAAGCTCACCCGCAACTCGCACCTCCTGGTCAAGACCGCCGAAGACCTGGAACATGCCGCCAACGCGTGGCGTCTGGGCGAACTGGACTGAGGCGTCGGCACCCCCGCGGCACCGCAACGCACGCGACCCACTGACTGTCAATGTTGACTTGTCCCCAACCACGTAGAAAACTAAAAGCGGTGCCGAACCGCGAAACCCCCGGGCTTCAACATCTAGCCGCCTAGAGCGGCCTACCGCCGAGAGGCGTATCCGGTTCGGCACCATCTTCATGCCCGCTTCCGGCCAGACGATAAAGTAATATCTATGCACGGGACTTCATCACCTCTCAGGCCCGGCAGACAACCCCCGTGCACGTCCTCCCCGAAGACCGGTAATCACACGTGAAGCTGCGCCTTTTCCCCCAGGAGCCCGCCGGGCTGAAACTCCTTGCCCAGCTGGCCAACCAGATAATGCTGGCCACCGGCACCCTCTCGGAGATCCTTGGCGCGCCGGCCAGCGAGAATGCCCGGCTGGTGGAGGACATGCATAACCATGAGGCGAAGTCCGCAGAGCTGCACTTCGCGCTGCTGACCCATATGCGGACGTCCTTCGTGAACCCGCTCCCCCGCGAGGACATGTACACGCTCTCGCTGTTCCTCAACAATGCGATGGAAAAACTCGATGCCGCCGCGGAGCTAGTATCCCTCTACAAGCTGGACCGCCTGCCCAAACGCGCCGCCGACCAGCTGGAAATCATCAGCAGGCAGGCCGAACTCACCGTGGACGCCATGCGGAACCTCGACAACCTGGACGACCTCGAGGACTACTGGATCGAGGTCCTCCGCCTCGCCAAGCGCGCAGAACGAACCCACCGGGTCTGGGTGGCGGACATGCTCACGGAGATGAAGTGGACCCCGTACGCGCGCAACCGTGACATCGCCGAGCAGCTGGTAGGGGTCACCAGGGACATGCGTCGGATTGCGACCCAGGTGGGCAGCATCATCGTCAAGGAATCCTGACGTGATCGTTTTCCTGTTTGTCCTGGTGGTCGCCTTCGCCGGGGCATTCGCCTTTCTCAACGGCTTCAGGGACGCATCTGCGGCGGTGGCGCTGGCCGTCCGGACCCGCGCGCTCACGCCCACCGTCGCGGTACTGCTGGCCGCGTTATTCAATTTCGTCGGCGCCGGGTTGAGCGCCGGCTTTGCCCTGGCCGTCAGCCAGACCTGGGTCCGGCTGCCCAGCGGAGGAAACGGGCTGAGCATCCTGATGGCGGGGCTGGCCAGTGCCGTGCTGTGGGCCGTCTACACCTGGTGGCGGGGCATCCCGTCCTCCTCCACGCACGCCCTGGTTGGCGGGCTGGCCGGAGCCGGGCTCGCCAGCGTAGCCATCGGCGGGGGCGCCGTCGGAGGCGTTGACGCCTCCCTGCTGTTCCAGGTGGTGCTGCCGCTCCTGCTGTCGCCCGCGATAGCCTTTGCCGGCGCGTACCTGCTGGTCTGGCCCGCCACCTGGGTCGCGCGGTACACCCCGCCTAACGTCGTCAACAGCCGTGCGCGCCGCGCCCAGAGCATTGCCGTGGGCGCCGTGGCGTTCGCCCACGGCCTCCAGGACGGCCAGCGCACCAGCGCCGTCCTGATCCTTGCGCTGGTTGCGTCCGGGCTGTCCGACGGCGGCGAAATGCCGGTCTGGGTGGCGCTGTTCACCGCGGCACTGCTGGCCGCCGGGACGCTGGCCGGCGGCTGGCGCATTTCCTATACGATCGGCAACCGGCTGATCCGGATGGATCCCCTGCGCGGCTCCGTGGCGCAGCTGTTCAGCTCGGCTGTCCTGCTGGTGGGCGCTGTGGGGCTGCACTGGCCCATCTCCACCACGCACGCCGTCACCTCGGCGGTCTTGGGTTCCGGAGCCAACCAGAGGTTCCCCGCCACCAACCGCAAGGTGCTAATCCGGGTCCTGATGTTCTGGCTGATAACACCGATCGTCACCGCGGCGGCGGCGTTCGTGCTGGCCCTGTCCCTGTCGCCGCTTGCGAAGTTCTAGGCCCGCGACGCCCCAGGAGCGCGGGGTCCGTGTGGCGCGGACTCACCGGCACGGCGCCTAAAGACCCATCCGTTGCTCCGCAGGCGCCCTTTTGAGCCCTCAAAAGGGCGGCTACGGAGCAGTCGACGGGGTTTAGCGGGTGTTTAGCCGAAGCGGCCTGAGACGTAGTCCTCGGTGGCCTTCTCGGTCGGGTTGCTGAAGATCGTGTGCGTGTCACCGTATTCGATCAGCTTGCCCGGCTTTCCGGTGCCCGCGATGTTGAAGAACGCGGTCTTGTTCGACACACGCGCGGCCTGCTGCATGTTGTGCGTCACGATCACCACGGTGTAGTCATCCTTGAGCTCATTGATGAGGTCCTCTATGGCCAGCGTGGAAATCGGGTCCAGGGCCGAGCAGGGCTCGTCCATCAGGATCACCTGTGGTTCGACCGCGATGGCCCGGGCGATGCAGAGCCGCTGCTGCTGGCCGCCGGACAGGCCGGAGCCGGGCTTGTTCAGCCGATCCTTGACCTCGTTCCAGAGGTTGGCTCCCTGCAGGGAGCGTTCCACCAGCACGTCGGCCTCGCCCTTGGAGATCTTCTGGTTGTTCAGCTTCACGCCGGCCAGCACGTTGTCGCGGATGGACATCGTAGGGAACGGGTTGGGCCGCTGGAAAACCATACCGATCTGCGAGCGGACGTTGACCGGGTCCACGCCGGGGCCGTACAGGTTGTCGCCGTCGAGCAGCACCTCGCCTTCGACGCGGGCGCCGGGGATCACCTCGTGCATCCGGTTGAGCGTGCGCAGGAAGGTGGACTTGCCGCAGCCGGAGGGCCCGATGAAGGCCGTGACGGACTTGGGCTCGATGTTGATGTTAACGTCTTCGACGGCCAGGAATTTGCTGTAGTAGACGTTCAGGTCTTTGACGTCGATGCGCTTAGACATGATGTTCCTTCACTTGCTGGAGGTACGGGCTGAAGATTTGGGTCGCCGGTGCTGGCTAGCGGCCGGTCTTGGGGGCGAAGGCGCGAGCGATAAGGCGTGCGCCGAAGTTGAGCAGCATGACCAGGATGATGAGCACGAGGGCGGCTCCCCAGGCGCGCTGGGAGGACGGGTCCGGGTTGGACGGCGAGGTGGGGTTAAGGATCTGAGTGTAGATGAAGGTCGGCAGCGAGGCCATCCAACCGCCGAACACGTTGTTGTTGATCGAGGTGGCAAAGCCCGCGGTCACCAGGATCGGTGCGGTTTCGCCGATCACCCGGGCGATCGCGAGCGTGACACCGGAGGCAATGCCGGAAATCGCCGTCGGGATGACCACTTTGATGATGGTCCGCCATTTCCTGACGCCGAGGGCGTAGGCGGCCTCGCGGAGTTCGTTCGGGACGATCTTGAGCATCTCCTCGCTGGAGCGAACCACAACCGGGATCATCAGCACGGACAGCGCGACGGCAGCGACGGCACCGGTTTTGGTGCCCGGTCCGACGACAGCGAAGAAAAATGCTGCGGCGAAGAGGCCGGCCACAATCGAGGGAATGCCGGTCATGACGTCCACGAAGAAAGTGATGGCTCGGGCAAGCGGCCGGTCGTTGCCATACTCCACCAGGTAAATGGCGGTCATCAGACCAACAGGGACCGAGATGAGGGTTGCCAGCAGGGTCATTTGCACGGTGCCAACGAGGGCGTGGAAGATGCCGCCGACCACCGGCGTGCCCTCCTCGACACTCTTGTTATCAAAGGCGCCGGTGACGCCATTCATCGAGGTGGTCAGGAAGCCGGGGTCCATAAGGCCGGGAAGCCCGTTGACCAGGACGGTCCAAATGACGGAGATCAGCGGCAACAGCGCCACCAGGAACGCGCCGATAACCAGGCTGCTGGCCAGTTTGTCTTTGGCCCGGCGCGAGCCCTCCACGACGGCACTCCAGCCGACAAGGCCCGCGGCAAAGAGGATGGCGGAGACGATTCCCCAGCCCAGGGCGTTGAAGCCGATCAGTGCCATAAAAGCCGCGCCGAGAATCAGGGCGATGCCCAGGAGCAGGTAGGGGGCCCACTTCGGCAGTTGGCCCTTAGTGAGGGCCGAGCGCTTCTTGACGGGGGTCAGGGTGGTGGTCATTTAGTTGGCTCCCGAGAATTCTTTATGCCGGCTGATGATCCAGCGCGCGATCATGTTCACGCCGAGGGTGATGACGAACAGGACCAGGCCGGCCGCAATCAGCGTGTTCACCTTCAGGCCGCTGGCCTCGGGGAAGTTCAGTGCGATTTCGGCGGCGATGGTCTGGTTGCCGGACTGGATGAGGCTCGCGGTCAGTACGCCGGAGGACAGCACGAGCGCGACGGCCATGGTCTCGCCAAGGGCGCGGCCCAGGCCCAGCATGACGGCACTCACGATTCCGGGGCGGCCGAACGGAAGCACGGCCATCTTGATCATTTCCCAGCGGGTGGCGCCGAGCGCCAGAGCGGCTTCTTCGTGCAGCTTGGGGGTCTGCAGGAAGATTTCCCGGGTCAGCGACGTGATGATCGGCAGGATCATGACGGACAATACGATTCCAGCGGTCAGAATGGTCTTGCCGGTGGCGGAGGCGGGGCCCTGGAAAATCGGCAGCCAGCCCATGTTGTCGGCCAGCCAGTTGTAGGCCGGCGAGATTTCCTTGGCCAGGAAAGCGGCGCCCCAGGCACCGTAAACCACCGAGGGGATCGCGGCGAGCAGATCGATCACGTATCCCAGGCCGGAGGCGAGCCTGCGCGGGGCGAAGTGCGAGATGAAAAGTGCGACGCCGATCGCGACCGGCGTCGCGATCGCAAGGGCGATGAGAGCCGCGATCAGGGTGCCAATGACGATCGGCCAGATGTAGGCGAAAAAGCCTTCACCACCCTGGATCTTTTCCGGGGAGGCCACGAGGGCGGGGAAGGCCTGGATGACAAGGAAGAGCGCCACTCCGAAGAGCACGGCCAGGATCAGGCACCCGGCAGCCAATGTGGCTGCGGAAAAGACCTTGTCTTCGGCGCGGCCCGCGCCCCGGGACGTGGTCAGGGAGGTGGTGGTCACTACACGATCCTTCAGATCTTAGGTACTTCGGACAAACGAGTAGGTTCCCTGCCCCGGTGTGGCCGTCGATGACAGGCGGACCGGGACAGGGAACCAGGATCAGGCTGGTGTTTCCACTATGCCTTGGAGGCTAGGTTTTCCCTAGGACTTGACCTTGATGGACTCAATGGACTTAAGGGCCTTGTCCTGCAGGGTCTTGGACAGCGGAGCGGACTTGGCGGCCTCAGCGGCTGCCTTCTGCCCGGCGTCCGAGACGACGTAGCTTTCGAAAGCCTTCACGAGATCCACGGTCTTCTGGTCGGCGTAGGTGCTGCAGACGACGTGGAAGGAAACCAGGACAACCGGGTAGGCGCCAGCGATCGTGGTCGCGCGGTCCAGCTTGATGGACAGGTCGTTGGCGTTGCGACCCTCAACCGGCTTGCCGGCGTCGACTGCCTTCGCAGCAGCCTCGGCGGAGATCTTCGTGAAGGTTTCGCCCACCTTGATCTGCGCGACACCCAGCTTGCCGCTGACGGCAGAGTCGTCGGCGTAGGTCACGGCGCCCGGGGTGTCAGTTACGGTCTTGACCACGCCGGAGGTGCCCTTGGCGTTCTCGCCCTGGAGGCTCGCGGGCCAGATGCCGGAGGCCTTGTCCGTCCATGCCTCGGGGGCTGCAGCGGCCAGGTATTCGGTGAAGTTGGTCGTGGTGCCGGAGTCATCCGAGCGGTTGACCGGGGTAACAGCGAGGTCCGGGAGCGTGACGCCCGCGTTCAGGGCGGCGATCGCGGGATCGTTCCACTTGGCGATTTCGCCGCGGAAAATCTTGGCAACGGTGACGGCGTCGAGGTTCAGTTCCTTGATGTCGGGCAGGTTGAAGGCCACGGCGATCGGGGAGATGTAGACCGGAATGTTCAGGGCACCGTCGGGACCGCACTGGGTGGTGGAGCCGGCGTACTCTTCGTCCTTCAGGAAGGCGTCGGAGCCGCCGAACTGGGCGGAGCCGTCGACGAGGGCCTTGCGGCCTGCGCCGGAGCCGTCCGGGGAGTACTGCACGGTGGCACCCGGGTTCGCTGAGGCGAAGTTGGTCTTCCACACGTCCATTGCAGCGCCCTGCGCGGATGAACCGATGCCGGTCAGCGTGCCCGTAACCTGGGCGCCCGAGGCGGACGGCGCGGCGGACGGGGCCGTGTTGGTTGCATTGTCCGAACCGCAAGCGGTCAGCGCGAGAGCGCTAGCTGAAATGACAGCGATAGCCGCGTTGCGGCCGAAGCGGAGTGCCTTCACTGAGATGTACCCCTTCCAGGGATTTTCTATGCGTACCGGGCCGGGAGAAGGCCGGGCAGGGGATGCGTACGGTTTGTACCTTTAATGAATTTAGGTGCCCCAGATGAAGAGAATTGCCGTCCAGGGTGAACGGACGGTTAACGCCGTGCGGACATTGGCTTACAACCGCCGGGTCCCTATTGCGTAACCTGCGTCACGTCCGTAGGGATTGCGGCGCGTTAAGCAGCGGCAGACCGAACAAATAGACTGGTGCGCATGGCCCCGGCAAATGGACTCTCCGCAAGCGCCCGTTTCCTCCGCGGGCGGGTCCGCACCGGGCTGGTCCGAAGCCGGAACTCCCTCCTGCCGGCCATCCAGATGACCGCCTGCGCAGTCGGCGCCTACGCATTCGCCGAGAACGTTCTGGGCCACAGCGGCCCGCTCTTCGCCGCCACATCCTCGCTCATCTCGCTGGGCTTTTCCCGGGACCCCCGGCTCCGCCGCGTGATCGAGGTCGGTCTGGGCTGCACCATCGGCATCGTGGTCGGCGACCTGCTGCTGCACTGGCTCGGCCCCGGGCTCTGGCAGGCCGCCGTCGTACTGCTGTTCTCGATCCTGCTGGCCCGGTTCCTGGACAGCGGCACGATCTTCACGACCCAGCTGGGGCTGCAGTCGCTGCTGGTGGTGCTGCTGCCGGCCCCGGCCGGTGGTCCGTTCACTCGCAGCATCGACGCCGTCGTGGGCGGGGTGTTCGCCCTGCTGGTGACGTTCCTGGTTCCGAAGGACCCG
This sequence comes from Pseudarthrobacter sp. HLT1-3, assembly GCF_059383535.1. Taxonomy (NCBI): domain Bacteria; kingdom Bacillati; phylum Actinomycetota; class Actinomycetes; order Micrococcales; family Micrococcaceae; genus Pseudarthrobacter; species Pseudarthrobacter sp. HLT1-3. The sequence continues at coordinate 211,966 of NZ_JBWZCJ010000005.1, forward strand.
CGCCGGGAACCCCGCAACGACGTCAAGAAGCTGCTGCACGAGTTCGCCGAGGTGCTGCGCGAGTGCGCCTCCGCGCTGAGCTACAGCGACTCCACCCAGGCCTGGCACGCGCTCATCCGCGGGCGGAACTGCCAGCCGCTCATTGATGCCATGCGGCAGACGCTCCGAAGCTCCGGGGAGGTGGCGACCCTGGCGCCCGCCTACCGCCGGCACCGGGACGAGCTGGACCAGATGGCCCAGTCGCTGGACTACATCGACCTCGCACTGCGCAACAGCCGCGTCTTTGCCCGCCGGCTGACCAGCGCCATCAACCACGCGGCGCTTTCCGACGAGGCCACGCAGAATATCGCCGACGTCCTGCAGGACACGGCCGACGCCGTCGGCGAGCTCTCCCTGGGCCTGGCGGAGGTGCACGACGGCGTCCGCCGCACGCATATGAGGACGGCGCGGGCGGAGCTGCGGGAAGTCGCCGGCCGGCTGCATCCGCGGCTGCTGGACGTGCAGCGGCTCGAGGGCGAAACCGTGGTCATGCTGTACCGTCCGCTGATCGTGGACCTGCTCGAGGCGGCCGGGGTCGACTCCCGGGAGGCCCGGGACATCCTGCCGCCGCTGTAGATGCCGTGAGGCGGGAGCTGGGTTGTCGCTTTTGTTGTCGCTGGGCGCGGATAGGGTGGAGCGATGGCTACCAAGACTTCCCGGACTTCCAAGGCGCCGGGCTACAAATGCGCCGAGTGCGGCTGGACCACAGCCAAGTGGGTGGGCCGCTGCGGCGAGTGCCAGGCCTGGGGAAGCGTGGAGGAAACCGGCGGCGCCGTGGCGCGCACGACGGCGGCCGCCGCCGTCCTGGAGCCGGCCCGCCGGATCTCGGAGGTGGATGCCACGTCCGCGGCTTTCCTGCCCACCGGCGTGGACGAACTGGACCGGGTGCTCGGCGGCGGGCTGGTTCCCGGCGCCGTGATCCTGCTGGCGGGCGAACCCGGCGTCGGCAAATCGACACTCCTGCTGGACGTTGCCGCCAAGTTTGCCCGCACCGCGCAGGACGTCCTCTACATCACCGGCGAGGAATCCGCCGCCCAGGTCAAGCTCCGCGCGGACCGGATCGACGCCGTCGCCGAATCGCTGTACCTCTCCGCCGAAACGGACCTCGGCCAGGCCCTGGGCCAGGTAGAGAAGCTTGAGCCGCGCCTGCTGATCGTGGACTCCGTGCAGACGCTGAGCAGCGCCGACGTCGAGGGCAGCGCCGGCGGCGTCTCGCAGGTCCGCGAGGTCGCCGCTTCCCTCATCGCCGCGGCCAAACGCCGCAATATGACCACCCTGCTGGTGGGGCATGTGACCAAGGACGGTTCCATCGCCGGGCCCCGGCTGCTCGAGCACCTGGTGGACGTCGTGTGCCAGTTCGAGGGCGAGCGCCACTCCCGGCTGCGGCTGCTGCGGGCGGTTAAGAACCGCTACGGCCCCACCGACGACGTCGGCTGCTTCGACCTGAACGAGGACGGCATCGTGGGCCTGGCCGATCCGAGCGGTCTGTTCGTTTCCCGGACCAAGGAACCCGTGTCCGGAACGTGCATCACGGTCACCCTCGAGGGGCGCCGGCCGCTGCTGGCGGAGGTGCAGTCGCTGCTGGCCGAAAGCGCCAACGCGCAGCCCCGCCGGGCCACCAGCGGACTGGACAGTTCCCGGGTGGCCATGCTGCTGGCCGTGCTCCAGCAGCGGGCCGGCTGCCTGCTGAACAAGGACGATTCCTACGTGGCGACTGTGGGCGGCGTGAAACTCAGCGAACCCGCCACGGACCTCGCCGTCGCGCTGGCGGTGGCATCGGCGAAAGCCAGGAAACCCCTGCCGCAGCGGCTTATCGCCTTCGGCGAAGTCGGCCTGGCCGGCGAGGTCCGCCCGGTGCCCGGCATCAACCAGCGGATTCACGAAGCGCACCGGCTGGGGTTTACCCACGCCGTGGTGCCCGCCAGCCCGAACGGGCCGGGACCGGTGCCCGCGGGCTTCTCCGTGCGGGAAGTCGGACACCTGACCGAGGCCCTGGACCTGCTGATCGGCTGAGCTCTGTTTCGCGCCCCGAAAGGCGACTTGGGACTCTAGCCCCGCCGCGGCTTTCGGCGGATCATGGGACCAGATCGGTCGCCCACAAAGGAGATCTGCCATGATGGGATATTACGGTGACGGCTTCGGCTGGATGTGGCTCTGGGGTTTGCTGCTGCTGATCGGAATCGGCGTGCTGGTCCTGCTCGCGGTCCGCCTCTTTGCCGGGGGTGGCCGCGGCGGTCCCGCCCAGTCCGGACGAGCCGGACCCTACGGCACTGCGCCCTATGGCCAGCCAGGGGGTCCCCCAGGCGGCCCCGGATTCCCGAGCGGGAAAAGCCAGGCCCGGCTGATCCTGGATGAGCGCTTCGCGAGGGGCGAACTCAGCGCGGACCAGTACCGCGAGAACCTGAAAGTCCTCGGCGAGGGGACTTGATGCGGCCGGTCAGCCGCCGCGGCGCGTTGCTCCTGGGCGGCCTGGGCACGGCAGCCACGGTGGCGGGCGGCGCCGGGCTGTGGTGGACGTTGGCCTCGACGGAGCGGACCGGCGGCGCAGGTACCGGGTTGGACCCCGGACGCGGTCCCGGGTTGAGCCCCGGGTCAGGTCCGGCACTGCGCAGCCCCGCCGAGCTTCGCAGCACGGACGGCCGGCTGAAGGTCACCCTCGATGCCGGACGCGCACCGGTTGAGCTCGGCGGCCGGTTGGCGAGCCCGCTCTGTTACAACGGGACCCTTCCAGGGCCCACCCTCCGCCTGCGGCCGGGCGATGAGCTCGCCGTCAGGCTCGAGAACCATCTCGCCGAAGCAACGAACCTGCACGTCCATGGCCTGCACGTGAGCCCGGAAGGCAACGGCGACAATGTGTTCCTGGCAGTTCTGCCCGGCACCGGCTTCGACTACAGCTACCGGCTTCCGTCCAACCACCCGCCGGGCGTGTACTGGTACCACCCGCATCACCACGGAATGGTCGCGGGGCAGATTTTCGCCGGACTGTTCGGGGCGATCATCGTGGAGGACCCCGAAGCCATCCCGGTGAGCCGGGAACGGGTGCTGCTGGTCTCGGACACCACCCTGGACCGCAGGGGCAACATCTCCCCACCGTCGCCCATGGAGCGCATGGCGGGCCGGGAAGGTGACCTCCTGCTGCTCAACGGGCAGGTCAGCCCGCTCCTGACGGCCCGCCCGGGGGAACGGGAACGGTGGCGGATCATCAACACCTGCGTGGCCCGCTACCTCCGGCTCCGGCTGGACGGCCAGCGGCTGCAGCTGCTCGGGATGGACTCCGGGCGTTCCGCCGATCCCGAAGCCGTGGACGAACTCCTGCTCGCGCCGGGCAACCGGGCGGACCTGCTGGTGACCGCCGCGGCCGGCGAATCCGTGTTGCGGGCCCTCCCCTATGACCGCGGGGGCATGACCGGAATGATGGGTCGGGGACCGGCCTCCGGCAGCGGGTCGGCCGCGCTGGCGGTGTTACGGGTCGACGGCGAATCCGCCACCCCGCCCGGGGCCGTGGAGACACGGCCTGCCCCGGAGGACCTCCGCACTGCCGCCGTCGCAGCACGCCGGCAGCTCGTCCTGGCCGCGGGCGCGGGATCCGGAGGTATGGGCGGCGGAATGGGCGGCATGATGCGGTTCACCATCAACGGCCGCGAATACAACGAGGCCCGCACCGACACCACCGTCGCAGCCGGAACCGTCGAGGAATGGACATTGATCAACACCAGCCCGATGGACCATCCCATCCACCTTCACGTGTGGCCCATGCAGCTCATCGACGACAACGGCCAGGCCGTCAGTTCCGTGGTCATGCGGGACGTGGTCAACGTGCGGGCCAACGGGCGCGTCACCGTCAGGATCGCGTTCCGCGACTTCAGCGGCCGTTCGGTTTACCACTGCCACATCCTCGATCACGAGGACCTGGGGATGATGGGCGTGATCGAGGTCAAATGAACGCCCCCACGTGGGCTGACGGAAGGAAACCATGCCGGAGGACACTCCCTGCCCTCCCTCGTTCGGGAAATCGTTCGCACGGGTGGGGCCGCGGATGGACGCCCGAGGGGCAGCGGAGCACCGCCGGCGCCTCGTGGCAGCGGCGCACGGCGTCGTCGTCGAGATCGGAGCGGGCTACGGGGCCAGCTTCGCGCACTATCCTCCCGCGGTGACGGGCGTGCTTGCCCTCGAGCCGGACCCCACGCTTCGGGAGCTCGCGCTGGCCGCCGCCAGGCAGGCGCCGGTGCCGGTCACCGTAGCGGACGGCGTGGCCGAATCCCTGCCGGCTCCGGACGGCTCGGTGGACGCCGTCGTTTCCAGCCTGGTCCTGTGCAGCGTGGCGGACCAGTCCATTGCACTGGCGGAGGTGGTACGGGTCCTGCGGCCGGGCGGCCAATTGCTGTTCTACGAGCACGTCCGCTCGGCACACCGCGTGCTGGGCATGGCCGAAGACCTGGTCACGCCGTTGTGGAGCCGGCTGGCAGGCGGCTGCCACCCGAACCGGAACACCACCGCCATGGTCGCCCGGTCAGGTCTCACGGTGCAGGCCCTGGAGCGCTTCGGTTTTTCGGTCCTCCCCGGCAACCCGCGGCTGGCCCACGTTATTGGGGTGGCCTGCAAGCCCTGAGCCCGGACACACGACAGGGGCGCCTGCCCAATGGCAGACGCCCCTGTCGTTAATCAGTCAACCGGCTTTGAGCCCGGCGCTTAGGACTTCTTGGGCGGCAGCGCGAGCTTGAAGACCTTGGCCCAGGTGGAGCCGACCTGCTTCCAGATCGGGCCGGTGGTGTACGGCAGTCCGTAGCGCTTGCAGATTTCCTGCACCTTGGGAGCCACCTCGGCGTAGCGGTTGGACGGAATATCCGGGAAGAGGTGGTGCTCGATCTGGTGCGACAGGTTGCCGGTCATCAGGTGCATGAACTTGGACCCGGAGATATTGGCGGAGCCGATCATCTGCCGGACGTACCAGTCACCGCGGGTCTCGCCTTCGACCATTTCCTCGGTGAAGGTGTCCGCGCCCTCGGGGAAGTGGCCGCAGAAGATCACCGCGTGCGCCCAGACGTTGCGCACCGCGTTGGCAGTCAGGGTGCCGTAGAGGGCCTGCTTGCCGGAGCCGGTGAGCATGGCGACGGCGGGGGTTGCGGCGTAGTCCTTGGTGAACTGGGTGACTACCTTGCGGCCCAGGGCCTTGAGGTCCTTCATCAGGGCCTCCTTGGTCTTCTTGCCCTGCTTGTAGTCCTCAAGTTCGAGGTCGTAGATCGCGATGCCCCATTCGAAGACCGGTGCCAGCAAAGCGTTGTACAGCGGGTTGCCCAGGTTGAAGGGCTTCCACTCCTGGTCCGCGTCCATCCGCAGCAGGTTGTATCCGACGTCGTTGTCCTTGCCGATGACGTTGGTCCAGCGGTGGTGCAGGTCGTTGTGGGTGTGCTGCCAGGCGCGCGACGGGGTTACGAAGTCCCACTCCCAGGTGGTGGAGTGGATGTCCGGGTCCCTCATCCAGTCCCACTGGCCGTGCAGGATGTTGTGCCCGAGCTCCATGTTTTCCAGGATCTTGGCGAAGCTCAGCAGCGTGGTGCCGGCAACCCAGGCCGCCTTGTGCTTGCTGACCAGCAACGTGGCACGGCCGGAAATCTCCAGTCCGCGCTGGATCTTGATCATCCGGCGGATGTAGGCGGCGTCGGACGCGCCGCGCTTGGCGAGGATATCGTCCTTGATGGCGTCGAGTTCGCGGCCCAGCTCGGCGACCTGCTCGTCGGAGAGATGCGCGGCCGCCGGCGGCCGCACCGTCGGGCTGCCGAATTCGGCGAGCGCCCCCGGCCGCGTCTTTACGGCGGCGGGGGCCTTGGCGGAAACGGCGCCTGAGGCGGCGGCCGTAGCGCCTTCGTCGGAAACGTCTGGCTTGTCAGAAACAATCGTCATGCTCTGGTACTCCTCAGATGTCGAGGTTTACGGGTCCGGCGGCTGCCGAGACACACGTTTGGATAAGTTGGCCGGGCTCGCCATGGACTTCGTCCGTGCGCAGGTCACGAACCTGTCCGGCCCGGAGTGGGGTGAGGCAGCTGTGGCAGATGCCCATTCGGCAACCGCTGGGCATCAGCACGCCGGCGTCCTCGCCGACGTCGAGCAGCGAAGTGTCGCCGTCAGCTTCGACCTCGCGGTCCGAGGCCTCGAAGGTGACCAGGCCGCCGTCGTGCCCCTCGCCGCCGGCCAGCTTGGTGCTGAAGCGTTCGATGGTCAGGGTCGAGTCCGCGGCGGTGCCGGCGGTCGCGGTTTCCGCCGTCCACAGCGCCTCGGCGTCGTCCAGGAAGCTTTCCGGGCCGCAGGCGTAGGCGGCGCGCTGGCGCCAGTCCGGACAAAGCTGTTCCAGCGCGGCAACGGAGCTGAAGTCCAGCCGACCGCGTTCGCCGGTGAACCAGTGGGTGACCCGGAAGTTGGGAAACTGGTCCGCCAGTTCCGCCAGTTCCTCGCGGAAGATGGCGTTTTCCGGGGTCCGGGCGGTGTGAATGAGGACGACGTCGGAGTCAGGGCGGTGCGGGACGAGCGTGCGGATCATCGACATCACCGGGGTGATTCCGCTGCCGGCCGTGAGCATCAGCAGGGGCCGCGGGTGCTCAGGGAGGACGAATTCACCCTGCGGCGGCGCGAGGAAGAGCACGTCGCCGGGCTTCGTGTTGCGCACGAGGGTTCCCGAGACAGCGCCCATGTCGCTGACGGTGATGGCCGGGTCTTTGCCGGCGGGGGCGCTGAGCGAGTACGACCGCCAGTGGCGGACGCCGTCGAGTTCGACGCCGATACGGGCCCACTGGCCGGCAAGGTGTGCTTGCCAGCCGCGGCCAGGACGGAAGAAAATGGTGGCGGAATCGGCCGTTTCTGGAACCACCCGGGTAACCACGCCGCGCAACTGGCGGGCGGAAAACACAGGATTGAAAAGCGACAGAATGTCTTCTGGAGCCAGTGGGGTGGTCAGTACAGATGCGGCGCGCGCCAGCTTACGGAGCCGGATCATTCATCAATCGTATGTCAGATTGGGTCATACTTCTTCATTCAAGGCATACGATCGACTCAAAGAAACTGTCTCCCCGCAACAACTTAATGGAAGCAGACATGAACGCCTCGCCCGCCAGCCCTTCCGCCTCCCCCGCCTACGACCCTCCATGGCTGGCCCTGCCGCGGGAGGTCAGCGACATGCTCCGCCCCATGATGCCCGGCATTGTCGAGGCAATCATCGACGCCGTGCCGCAGCTTGTGCCTGCCTACGCCCGGCCGATCGAAGGCCGCTTCGGGCGGGGGCTGCGCCGCGGGGTGGCTGCCGCACTGGACCGCTTCCTGCAGCTGCCCGGAACCCGGCTGCCCGCCCTGTCGGAGGAGAGCAGGCAACTTGTCGCCGGGCTGGGAAGCGGCGAGTTCCGGCAGGGCCGGAGCATGGATGCGCTGCTGAGCGCCTACCGGATGGGTGCCCGCGTCACCTTCCGCGAGATGTCCAGGGTGTCCGTGGAGCACCATCTGGGCCAGAGCGTGGTGGTGGACCTGGGCGAATCGATCCTCGCGTACATCGACGAATTGTCCGCCGTCAGTGCCGAGGCGTATGCCTTCGAACAGTCGGAACGGGCGGGCGCGGTGGACCGGCGGCGCACCGAACTGCTCGACCTGTTGCTGCTGGGGCAGGCGGACGAGGCCGCCCTGCGCCAGACGGCGACGATGGCCGACTGGGCCCTGCCGCAGCGGATGGTGGTGGTGACCCTGCCGATCGACCGGTCCGCGGGGCTGCGGGTCCGGCTGGGGCCAGGGACGCTGGTCATCGAACGTGAGACCGACGCCGTGGCCCTGGTTCCGGCGCGGAAGTCCAAGACCGCACGGGCGGACCTGGAAAAGGCGCTGCGCGGCCGCGGAGCGGCCGTGGGGCCGGCCGGGGACTGGGGAAAGGTCCCGGATTCGCTTCGACTGGCCGTGCTCGCGGCCTCGGCGCTGCCGCCCCGGGAAGGTCCCGAGGACCCGCCGATCTGGGCAGATGAGCACCTGGCCGAAGTGATCCTCGGGGCGGAGCCTGTCGCGATCGCCGAACTGGCCAGCCGCCGTCTGGCGCCGCTGGAAGGGCTTCGGCCGGCCCAGCGCGAGCGGCTGGCGGAAACATTGCTGTCCTGGCTGCGGAACTGGGGCCAGCGCGCCCCGGTCGCGGCCGAGCTCGGAATCCACCCGCAGACCGTGGGCTACCGGGCGGCGCAGCTGCGCGAACTGTTCGGCGACGCCCTGGAGGACCCCCAGGCGAGGTTCGAACTGGAACTGGCGCTGCACGCCGGCCGGCGTTAAACACAGCAGGCGTTGGACAGCGCGGCCGGCCTTCCCCGCCGTCGGCTCCGGCTAACCGGCGATCGCTTCCCGACTCTGCAGCCGCAGCTCAAGGTCGTTCATCACGATCGCGGCCAGGTCCTCCAGCGTCCGGGTGTCCTCGGCGCTGAACTCCCGCGGCTCCCGGTCCAGAATGCAGAACGTGCCCAGGTTGTAGCCGTCCGGGGTGCGCAGCGGGACCCCGGCGTAGAACTGCAGGCCGAACTCGCCCGCCACGAGCGGGTTGGCAAGGGTGCGGGGATCCCTGGTGGCGTCCTCAACAACCCAGACATCGTCCTGCAGGATCGCGGAGGCGCACAGTCCCGGGTCGCGGCCAATCTGGCTGACCTCGGTGCCGTGATGTGCCTTGAACCAGATCCGGTCATGGTCCACCACGCTGACGATCGCCACGGGCACCGAGAACATCCGGGCCGCGAGGCCCGCGATCCGGTCGAAGGCTCCGTTTGAAGGGGTGTCGAGGATCCGGTAGCGTTCCACCGCGCGCATCCGGCCTTCCTCGACCACCGCGCTCGAAGCCTGGCCCCGGCGGTGCCGGGCGGCGCCGTTGATGACCTCCTGGCGCAGGGCAAGCGAGACCTCCCGGGCTGCCGGGCGTCCTGCCGGGTCGCGGGCAAGCATCGAGGTCAGCAGCGAGGTCCACATCGGGGCGAGCTCTTCGGGGATGTCCGGGTCGTGGAGCAGCCGCGCGACGGCGGACTGGACAGGCGCACCGGGGTAGGCCATCTTCCCGGTCAGGCCTTCGAGCAGCACCAGGCCCAGGGAATACACGTCACTCAGCGGCCCGGCCGGCTCGCCGGCAGCCTGCTCCGGGCTCAGGTACGCGGGGGTCCCGGAGGTTCCGCCGTCGTCCGCCACCGGGCCGTGGCCCGTCATGATGGCCACGCCGAAGTCGCTGAGTTTCGCCCGCGGGCGCCGGTCGTCATTGCTGTAGTCCACCAGCAGGATGTTGGCGGGCTTCACATCGCGGTGCACGATGCCGTGGTGGTGGATGTAGGAGAGTCCATCCGCCAGGTCGTGGCCGATCACCGCCATGTGCGCCGCGGACAGCGGGCCCTGGGCGGCCCGGCTGCGGAGGTCCGGCCCGCGGACCAGTTCCATCACGAGGTAACTCAGGGGCGCGGCCGGGTCGCTCAGGTCAGCGCCGGCGTCGAACAGGGTCACGAGGGAATGGTGGCTCATTCCGGCGAGGATGCGGATCTCCTGTCCCTGCCGGCGGGTGTGTTCAAGGTCGTCCGCGTCGGCCCGGAACAGCTTGACGGCCACCTGGCGCTGCAGGAGTTCGTCATGGGCGCGGTACACGGTGGACTGGCTGCCCCTGCCAATCAGGCATTCGATCCGGTAGCGCCCGCTCAGCAGGAATCCTGCTTCCATGCCGAGTTTTCTGTTGTAGTCAGTCAAAGAGTGTTCGTTGTCCCTCGAGTGCGGGGCCCGCCGACGGAATCGGGCGGATCAGTCCGGAAAGCCGAAAATTGCGGCACCAGCAAAGTAGCAAGGTTACTTATGATACCGCGGGAACGGGTTTCCGGAAGACCTGCGGCCCAGCTGTTTCTGTCCGGCTCAGGACCGCGGGCCGCTACTTCGCGGGATTGTGCGTGCCGATCGGCAGCAGGGTCAGGTCCGGGTGGTTCTTCTCGATCCGGCGCAGGGCCCAGACGTCGTTGAAGAGGGCAAGGTATTCGCCGTCGGAGCGCAGCAGCACCTCGGCGCCGGGCACGGTGGCCAGCGCCGGCATGGCGTCCGCCGTCGAAATCCGGGCGATGGAATAGGGCAGGCGCTCCAGCCGCATCGGTGCGCTGAAATCGTGCGCCATGCGGTCCTCCACAACTTCGAACTGCATGGGGCCGACGGCGGCCAGCACCGGGGCCTGGTCGCCGCGGATGTCCGAGCGGAGCACCTGGATGACACCCTCGTGCTCCAGCTGTTCGATGCCGCGGCGGAACTGCTTGAAACGGCTCGGGTCCTTGGAGCGGGCCACCTGGAAGTGCTCCGGCGCGAAGAGCGGGATGGCGGGAAACTCCACGGGCTGCTCGAGGAAGAGGCTGTCGCCCACCCGCAGCGAGGACGCGTTCACCAGGCCCACAACGTCACCGGGGAAGGCTTCGTCAATGACCTCGCGTTCCCGGCCGAAGACCTGCTGGGCGTACTTGGTGGCGAACGACTTGCCGGTCCGGCCCTGCGTCACCACCATGCCGCGTTCGAAGATGCCGGAGCAGACCCGGATGAACGCGACGTGGTCCCGGTGTGCCTTGTTCATGCCGGCCTGGACCTTGAACACGAAGCCCGAGAAGGGAGCATCGACGGGCCGTGCCTCGCCGTCGACGTCGGGCCGCGGGGCGGCCGGCGGGGCGAAGTCCACGAGGGCGTCGAGGATCTCCTTCACACCGAAGTTCAACGCGGCGGAGCTGAAGAGGATCGGCGTGGCCTTGCCGGCGTGGAAGGCATCGACGTCGAACTCAAGATTGGACTCGATGACCAGCCCGGCTTCATCAACGGCGTTGGACCAGTCGTCGCCCTGGCTGGTCGCGGCCTGCTCCGGGGTGAAGTACTCGGTGAGGGCGATCTTGGCGCCGGCGTTGTTGCGCTGGAACTGGGCGAAACGGTCATTGCGCAGGTCCCAGACCCCGCGGAAGTCACCGGAGATCCCCACCGCCCAGGTCAGCGGCATCGGCTGGAGCCCGGTGCGCTCGGTGATCTCGTCCATCAGGGCCAGGGCGTCAAGGCCTGGCCGGTCCCACTTGTTGATCACGGTGATAATCGGCAGGTTGCGCTGCTTGCAGACCTCGAAGAGCTTCATGGTCTGGGTTTCCAGGCCCTTGGCGGCGTCCACCAGCATCACGGCGCAGTCGACGGCGGCCAGCACACGGTAAGTGTCCTCGGAGAAGTCCGCGTGGCCGGGGGTGTCCAGCAGGTTGATCACCGTATCCCGGTAGGAAAACTGCAGCGCCGCGGAGCTGATCGAGATGCCTCGGTCCTTCTCCATCTGCATCCAGTCCGACACCGTCTCCTTGCGGTTGGCCTTGCCGCTGGAGGCGCCGGCAGTGCCGATCACCTTCGCGTGCAGCGCGAGCGCCTCGGTGAGCGTTGACTTGCCGGCGTCGGGGTGTGAAATGACCGCGAATGTCCGACGCCGGGCCGCCTGCTTGTGAATCTCCTGGACTCGGGCGGGGCTAAGGACTTCTTGGGACACGGTGCTACTTTCGCTGCGGCTTTGGATGGTTGCGGTCCCGGACCGGCGGGAATCAGGCTGGCCCGGCGGGATCGCTGGTGGTTCTGCGGGGGGTTCTGCGGAACTGCAGGGCGTGATTGCTTATACGCTGCGGCGGCAGCCGACGGTACACCCAAGGCTTCAAGTTTATCCCAGTCTGCGCTGCCCCCGCGATGCGGGACGAAAGCCAGGGCGGCGCCGGAGCTCTGCGGCGCAAAAACGCCCTTCTGCTGCAGGGTCCGCAGTGCCTTTCCTCAGGCGTTCCGCGAACGTTCAGATGGCCCACTTTGGGGCTTGTCCGTGCGGAAGTTGACCTTCTTTGCCTCTACTATGGTGAGAACGGGCAACCGAGTACTTTTGATCCTGCCGGTAACTACTGGAAACCGGCGCACTTGCAGGCTGCGGCCTGCACCTTTGAAGGGAAGATCTATGGCTCGGAGCCCTGAAGATTCACTCAAGGCGACCCTGGGCCGGGTGGCACCGGGCACCGCCCTCCGCGACGGCCTGGAGCGTATTCTCCGCGGACGGACCGGCGCCCTGATTGTGCTGGGCATCGACAGGACCATCGAGTCCATCTGCTCCGGCGGCTTCGACATCGGCATCGATTTCTCCCCCACCCGCCTGCGGGAACTTGCCAAAATGGACGGGGCGATCATCTGCGACAAGGACGCCAGCAACATCCTGCGCGCGGCCGTTCAACTGGTCCCCGACTCCAGCATCGAGACCCAGGAGTCCGGCACCCGGCACCGTACCGCGGAGCGTGTTGCCATTCAGACCGGCGTGCCGGTCATCTCCGTCAGCCAGTCCATGCAGATCATCGCCCTCTACGTGAACGGGCTGCGGCACGTCCTGGAGGGCTCGGAAAAGGTCCTGGCCCGGGCCAACCAGGCCCTCGCGACGCTGGAGCGCTACCGTTCCCGCCTTGACCAGGTGACCAGTTCGCTCTCGGCCCTGGAAATCGAGGCCATGGTGACAGTCCGCGACGTCGCCGTGACCCTGCAGCGCCAGGAAATGGTCCGCCGGATCTCCGAAGAGATTTCGCAGTATGTGCTGGAACTCGGCGAGGACGGCCGTTTACTCTCCCTCCAACTGGACGAGCTCACCGTGGGCCGCGGTCCCGGCAGCGACGTGATCATCCGCGACTACTCCGGGCCAGACACTTCCGCCGACGACATCGACAAGGCCGTCAAGGCGCTCGTCAACCTTGGCCCCACGGAGCTGATCGATCTGGGCAAAATAGCCGGGATTGTCGGCTTCTCCGGCGGCGAAGCCAACCTCGACGCCGTCGTCCAGCCGCGCGGACACCGGCTGCTTTCCGGGCTGAAAGCCGTGCCGAAGGCCGTCGCCGACCGCCTCGTGGACCACTTCGGCGGACTGCAGTTCCTGATGGCCGCCACGATCGATGACCTGATGACGGTGGATGGCATCGGCGACCAGCGCGCCCGGACGGTCCGCGAGGGTCTGAGCCGGATGGCCGAGGCAAGCCTGCTGGACCGGTTCCTCTAACCCCGCTGGTTGCTCCAACCCCGCGGCCTCAACCCCTCCATTAACCCCGTCGACTGCTCCGCAACCGCCCTTTTGAGCCGTCAAAACGGCGCGTGCTCAGCAACCGATGGGGTTAGTTGAGCTGGAACACCGCTTTGGGGCTGGTCTTGTCCGCCAGCCGGGCCGTGAAGACGTAGTATGCGCCGCCTGCTCCCGGTTTGGCGTCGATGAGCTTGCAGCCCTCGACCGAGCGGTTGCGCTCCCAAAGGAAGTTGGCCGTCTCGCTTTGCCCCGGCGCAATGGTCTTCACCAGGTCGTTGGCATCCTTTAGGCAGTCAGTGGACGAGAAAATCCGGTCCGAGCCGCTGGTGACCAGGAACTCCATCTGCGACGTGCCGATGTTGACCTGGCACGGCATTTTGTTGCCGTTCGTCACCTTGAGCGAAAGCAGCGGGTTCTCACCGTCCGCGTAGGCGGGTTTGTCGGTGGCGGCCGTGACGGTCACGAGGTTCAGTTCGCAGCCGTTGCCAGTCGGCGATGCCGACGGGGAAGCCGTGGACGAGGCCGTCGTCTCCGGGGCCGGGGCCGCTTCCGTCTCCTGGCCCGACGGAGTCTCTCCGCCACCGGAGCCGGACTGCCCGGCGTTGAGCACGTTTGAGGCGGCGGCGAATCCGCCGAACGCGACGGCGATCACGAGCAGCAGGGCGGCGCCCACGAACAGGCGGCGGCGGCGGTATACGGGGCTGACCGTTTTCCGCGCAGGCTTGCGGGCGGGTTTGCGCGGGGTTTTGCTGGCGGTTTTGGGCAAGGTTTTGCGCGGGGTTGCGCCCGCCGCGCCGCGGTCCGCGGGTGCGCCGCTACCGGGAACTTTCGGCCGGGAACCCTGAGGTCCGGAATTGTCTTGCCTGCCCATCCTTCTAGGCTAGAGAACCGCGCCGGGGATGCGGCCCTCCCACGCCGCAGGCGCGGTGTGGCCCTCATCTAATACGCTGAATCCCTGGCTAAATCCACCAACTGAATCCACTACGCTGTATCCATCAAAGCTCTAGCCGATGCCCCCGCCGTCCCTGCCGCCGCGCGCCCGGGAGAATTTCCCGAGGGCCCAGCGCTGGCGGCCCTGCATGAGGCCCTCGCCGGATGGTTCGAGCTCAATGCCCGGGAGCTGCCGTGGCGGGCTGCCGAATGCACCCCGTGGGGTGTGCTGGTCAGCGAGATCATGCTGCAGCAGACACCGGTGGTGCGCGTGCTGCCGGTCTGGGAGGAATGGCTGCGGCGCTGGCCGGAGCCGGCGGCCTTGGCCGGGGAGCCCGCCGGCGAAGCCGTCCGGGCCTGGGGACGGCTGGGCTACCCGCGCCGGGCGCTGCGGCTGCATGCCGCCGCCGTCGCCATCGGTTCCGACCACGGCGGCGAGGTTCCGGGAACCTACGCTGAACTGCTGGAGCTGCCCGGGGTAGGCAGCTACACTGCGGCCGCCGTCGCAGCCTTCGCCTACGGGCGCCGCGAAACCGTGGTGGACACGAATATCCGCCGCGTGCACGCGCGCCTGTTTTCCGGCTCGGCCCTGCCGTCGCAGTCGCTGACCGCCGCGGAAATGCGGCTTGCCGCACAGGCGCTGCCGGACGGCGCCGCTTCCTCGGTCCGCTGGAACGCCGCCGTAATGGAACTGGGCGCCCTGGTCTGCACTGCGCGGTCGCCGAAGTGCGCGGAATGCCCGGTCAGCGCTTCCTGCGCCTGGCTCGCGGCCGGGGAGCCGCCGCCGACCTACACCCCAAAGGGACAGTCGTGGCACGGAACGGACCGTCAGGTGCGGGGAGCCGTGCTGGCGGTGCTGCGGGTGGCCGAGTCGCCGGTGGCCCCGGAGTTGTTCCAGCGTGCCGCGGCGGACCTGGGTTTCGGAGCGGACGGCATCGGGATCCCGCTGGCCGCCCTGCACCGGCTCAACTCGGCGCCGGAGCAGCTGGAACGCGCGCTGGCCGGGCTGTTGGGCGACGGTCTGGCGGAGCTGCATCCCGCCGGCCTCCAGCTGCCGGCCTGAACTCCACCGCCTGGCCCTAGCAGCCCGGTCCTCCCGGAACTACCCTGAAACATGCGCACGTTCACGGCGCTCTTCGGCCTGGCTTGCACCACACTCCTGGCCACCGGGTGCCAGCGAGAGACGGCGTGCCCGGACATCGGCCAGGCACCGGTTGTTGCGCTGACCGTGGTGAGGGAATACGCCGCCTCGGTGAACACGGTCCGGCTCAAAGCCTGCCAGGACGGGCGCTGCACCGAGGCAGACCTCGAGCTTTTCCCGGGGAGCACGACGGTGGATCAGGGCTGCGAACCCGGGTACGGCAAGGACCGTCCCTGTTCCGCAACGGCCTCACCGGACGGCACCCTGACGGGGATGCTGCTGCTGGAGCCACTCACGGAATCCCCCATCGAGGCCAGCGTGGGCGGCACCGGCCCCGGGGGCGTTCCCTTGCCAGTCCGGACGCTGACGTTCACGCCGCGGGTCGCCTACCCGTATGGCGTAAAGTGCGGCAGGTTCATTTCGGCCGGAGTGCTGCTCGACGCCGACGGCCTCCGGCAGGCGGGCTAGCCCGCGAGCAGAAAGGGAAACGCAGTGAACTCCAAGAACATCAGCCACTGGATCCGGGCAGGGTTGTGGATCCTGGCCGTCTCGTGGCTCGTCACCGCCTGGGCCACGCTGGAGCCGCAACCGGACCAGGAGAAGGACCCGGATGCGTGGGCCCGGTTTGTCAGCTCCGATTCGTACCACCTGAACCACCTGCTGGGCAGCACCGCCGGCACCATCCTCGCGATCTTCGGAGTCTTCGCTCTGGGCTGCTGCCTGGCGAACAGCAGGGTCGGCGGCCTGGCGCTGGCGGCAATGGTCACCGCTGCCGCCGGTACGGCCTTGCTCCTGGTCCCGGCCGTGATCTCCACCTTTGCCATGCCCGCCATCGGGAAGGCCTACCTCGCCGGAAACCAGGACGTGATGCAACTGGAATTCCCCGGGACCATGACAGCAGCGTTCCTGCTGGGCCTCCTGCTCGCCTTCTTCGGCAACCTACTGCTGGGAATCGCCGTGTGGCGGTCCCACCTGTTGCCGCGCTGGGCCGGGGCGCTCTGGGCGTCCGGCGCCGTCCTGTTCTATGTCCTGGGCGTCGTCCTCGGGCAGGCGACGACGGGAAGCAGCCTGCCGACCCAGGCCGCCGGCGCCCTGCTGATGGCGGTCGCCGGCGGGTGGATCGCCTGGAAGGGATCCCGGCAGGCCCCGGTAGCATCGGACCTTACTGCGGCCGGTACGTACTGAAAGCAGCACGTTCTGAAAGCAGCACGTTCTGAACCGCGATACGGTCCGAACCCGTTCGGCATAAAAGCCGTGCGCTAGGGTTCGCCGAAACCCGCCGCGACCAGTCCGCGAAGATAGTCGACGGCTTTGCCGGCGTCCGGGCCGCTGGCTTCCACGTGCAGCACCGTTCCCTTGGCCGCTCCGAGCATCATCAGTTCCGTCATCGAGGCCCCGTCGACACCGTTGACGGTCACCTCGGCGTCCATGCCGGACAGGCCGCCGGCAATCTTAGCCGCCGGACGGGCATGCATCCCGGCCTGGTTGACGAGTTCAAAGTCCCCTGTCGCCTCCGGGGGCCGGCGCTCGTGCGCGTGCTGCGGCGCGGCCGGCGGCCGGTACACCGCTTCCGCGGCTTCCTTCACGGCTTCGGCGTTCGCTCCGGCCTGGGCCGCCACGGCAGCGGCGACCAGCCCCTCGACGAGGGGCGCATCGGCCAGCAGCACGGCAGAGGGATCCGCCACGAACTCCACCGCGGACTCGGCCGTCATCACGGCCGAACCCAGGTCCGTCAGGACGACGATGCCGTCGCCGTTCGCGTCCGCTGCCTGTTCCAGCGCGGCCATGACCCGCTCAAGGCTGGTACCAATCCGGCCGTCGTCGGTGCCTCCGGCGGGGAGGATCAATACGTCAGGCGCCATCTGGGCGGCCAGCTCGACGGCGCCGTCGGCAATCTTTTCACTGTGGGAGACGACGACGAGCTTGACCGTCATTCGGCAGCCCCGACGGCGGCCCGCAGGATCAGGGCGGTCGACACCGCGCCCGGATCCCGGTGGCCAATACTGCGCTCCCCCAGGTAGCTGGCGCGTCCCTTGCGGGCGAGCATCGGGTCGGTGGAGACGGCCCCGGCTTCGGCCGCCTCCGCGGCGGCCGCCAACACCTTGTGCACATCGCTGTCTCCGGCCGCGGCGGCGGCCGCGTCAACGGCCGGGGTCCAGGCATCAACCATCGTCTTATCGCCGGATTCTGCCTTGCCACGGGCCACAATCCCGTCCCGTGCGGCCTGGAACGCCGAGGCGAGGGTGGCAGCGTCGACGTCGGCCGCGTCACCCAGCGCCGTGGCCGCACGGAGGAAGGCCGTGCCGTAGAGCGGCCCGGCCGCCCCGCCGACCTTGGACATCAGCGTCATGGCGGTCAGCTTCAGCGCCGCCCCCGCCGTTTCCGGCGGCGCTTCGGCGATCTTCGCCATCACCGCCTTGAAGCCGCGGTCCATGTTCTCACCGTGGTCCGAATCGCCGATCGGCCGGTCCAGTTCGATGAGTTCTTCCCGGTGCTCGGCCATGGCCTCGGCTGAGAGCGTCAGCCACCTGACAGCCCAGTTGACGTCCAGCCCCACGGTCAGACGCCCCAGCGGAAGGCCGCCGTGTGCACGGGAGCGTCCCAGAGGGCAGTCAGCTCGTCATCGAGGCGCAGGACGGTGATGGAGCAGCCCTGCATCTCAAGCGCGGTGATGTAGTTGCCGACCAGCGAGCGTGCCACCGTGATGCCCTTCTCGGCCAGCTGTTGCGCGGCACGGCGGTAGACGATGTAGAGCTCGCTCTGCGGGGTGCCGCCCATGCCGTTGACGAACAGGAGCACGTCGTCCCCGGACGCCACACCCAGGTCGCTGATGACGGGTTCGAGCAGCCGGTCGGTGATGCCATCGGCGTTCTCCATCGGAATCCGCTGCCGGCCGGGTTCGCCGTGGATGCCGATGCCGATCTCGATCTCGTTTTCCTCCAGCACGAAGCTTGGCGACCCGGCATGCGGGACGGTGCAGGCAGTCAGCGCGACGCCCATGCTGCGCACGTTCTGGTTGACGCGGTCGCCGATCGCGGCGACGGCGTCCAGGTTGTCGCCCCGTTCGGCGGCGGCACCGGCGATCTTCTCCACCAGGACGGTTCCGCCCACGCCGCGGCGGCCGGCCGTGTAGAGCGAGTCCTGCACGGCGACGTCGTCGTTGACCAGCACCGTGCGGATCTGCACCCCCTCGGCCTCGGCCAGCTCGGCGGCGGTCTCAAAGTTGAGGACGTCGCCGGTGTAGTTCTTCACGATATGCACGACGCCGGCACCGGAGTTGACGGCGAGAGTAGCGGGAAGGATCTGGTCGGGTGTGGGCGAGGTGAAGACGGCGCCCGGCACTGCGGCGTCGAGCATTCCGATGCCGACGTAGCCGCCGTGCAGCGGCTCATGCCCGCTGCCACCGCCGGAGACCAGTCCGACTTTCCCTGCCACCGGCGCGTCTTTGCGCACGATGTACTTCGGGTCCGCGAAGACGGTCACGAGGTCGGCATGGGCAAGCCCGAAACCCTCCACTGACTCGTCAACCACTGCGCGGGGATCATTGATGAGCTTCTTCATGGCTGTGCTCCCTGGATGGTGTCCTGGCTTGCTTGCTCACCCTACTACCGGGGCCCCTGCCAGCGGTAGGCTCCGAATTCCCGACTTCAGCAGCGGAAACGCGGTTCCGCGCGATGACACCCCGGAGCGGAATACGCTGCCAGTCCAAGTCAGCTACCCTTGTCCGCCGACAACGGGAAATTCGGCCAGGCATCGCTGCCCAGCCAGGAGAACGGCGGCGCGGCATGCCGCCCCCGGTTGGTCCCGGACGCCGGGCCGGGCGCCGGGCCCGCAACGAGGCCCGGCGGTGGGCCCGGCGGGTCCTGAGCGGGCTCCTCGCCTGCGTTCGGTTCCGAGGCGCGGTGCGCTGCAGCCGCGCCGTTCATGGTCATTTGGAATGCGGAGAAATCTGGAAAAACGGCGCGCTCGTGCAATTTCTTGCCTCCGGAAGTCGGGGGGTCCACCCCCTGGACCGCCGTCAGTTTATCCATCAGATTTACATATGGGAAGACGCGGTCGAATCAGGTCCTGCGCGGCGCCGTCGTAGCCGTCGAAAATGCCCTGTCGAACAGTCATTGTCGAGCCTGACGCCGTCGAACTACAGGGTTTTGATCATCCGGGTGTTGCCGAGCGTGTTGGGCTTTACCCGGGCAAGGTCCAGGAATTCGGCAACTCCCTCGTCATGGGAGCGGAGCAGCTCCGAATACACCGCGGGGTCGACGGCGGTCTGGTCGGCCATGACTTCGAAGCCGTGCCTTTTGAAGAAGTCCACCTCGAAGGTCAGGCAGAACACGCGGGAGACGCCCAGCGCTTTGGCCTCCTCCAGCAGGCGCTCGACCAGCAGGTGTCCCACGCCCCTGCCGCGCCAGGCGTCCGATGTTGCGAGCGTGCGTACTTCAGCGAGGTCCTCCCACATAACGTGCAGCGCACCGCAGCCGATCACTTCGCCGTCCGCGGACTCGGCGATCCGGAATTCCTGCAGGCTTTCGTAATACGCCACAGTTTCCTTGGCCATCAGGATCCGCTGATCAGCCAGGGGCGCCACGAGCGTCTTGATCGCCGCGACGTCGCTGGTGCGGGCAGGGCGGATGCGGATTGTCTCAGTCACCACCCAATCCTACGGGGGCCCCTTGCCGTGTCCTGAGTAGGGTCCCGACGCCCGGGCGAGCACGCGGTAAACGCCCCAGGCTCCTTCGCTGGCCGGCCGACGCCTAGATGAGTAATTCCTATTGGTTGGGACGGTGGGGACGCTTTTAAAGTGAGGCGGAGAGTGTTAAACCCGGTATGTGAACCCCGAACTCAACACTCTCCTG